>JAJQAW010000338.1 GCA_021203585.1 Rikenellaceae bacterium | reverse complement strand
CTTTTACTGGCATTGCAATCATAATACTGATTTTTTGATTTTATTTATTTATTTTGTTTTTGAATACTTAATTGAAAGAATTGGGGCTTACGGAAGGCCGCCGTACAGTGAAGCGATGGACTTAGGGAGCGGTAAATACCACATACGGTGCGACTCGTTCAGCCTCGTCCGGTAATAGTATGTCCTTTTCTACAAGCTCTCTAAGTGTTTTCCAGCCTCCTTTCGTTTGGCGTGCCCCGGTGATCCGATCGATCATGCTCGCCGTAAAATACGGATGAGCCCTAAGGGAATTTGCGGGTGCAAAGTTAAGATTAATTTTTTGAATTCCAGCGGTATCGAGAAAAAATTGTGCCGAAATGGCGGTGAAATTCTCTTCCGTTATTCCCCGAACTTCCCAGAGTTGGGATTTCCGGACAAATCCCCCGAGCCGCTCCCGGTAGCGCATAATCCGGCCCGAAAGGACCGGCCCGATGCCACGGACGGTACATAAGGCTGCGGAATCGGCGCGATTGAGTTCGATATAAACCGGCACTTCCCCGCTTGCGGCGCCGGTTTGCCCAGAACGCTCACCATACAGCGTGTCCGCGGAGCGGTCGGTCGGTCGGGAATAGACCCGCAGGAAATAGGCCTGGCGCAGGGAATCGTTGATCCGCTCCATTTGTGCCAGGTATTCGTGATCCAGCGGCTTTTCGGCGCGGTATACCTGCCGGCAAAACACCCCGGCGGCCAGAACGGCGATCAGTACGATCCCGCTGCGCTCGGGACGCGAGAAGGAAGACAGCGCCGAGATCAGATTTTCCAGAAAATAGGCAAATTTCTTCATACCGTTCCACGGACCGCTAAATCCGGGTGATGTGGTTTTTTTTACTGCTGTCCAATTTCACGGCGATGAACAGCAGGATGGTGAACGCCACCATCGAAGAACCTCCGTAACTGATAAAAGGCAACGGAATACCGATCACGGGCATCAAACCGATCGTCATACCGATATTGACGATCAGATGAAATAGGATTATACCGGCCACGCAATAGCAATAAATCCGTCCGAAGGCTTCCTGCTGCCGTTCGCCCATAGCAATCAACCGCAGGATCAGCACCACAAAGAGCAGAACGACTACAGCACTTCCCGCAAAGCCCCACTCCTCGCCGATGGTGCAGAAGATAAAATCGGTGCTTTGTTCCGGTACGAAATCGTATTTGGTTTGGGTCCCGTTCAGAAATCCTTTACCGAATATTCCACCGGAACCGATGGCGATTTTCGATTGATTGACATTATAACCGGCTCCCTGTAAATCGGATTGAATGCCCAACAATTCCAGAATGCGTTCCTGCTGGTGAGGCTGCAGGACGTCGTCGAACACATAGTCGATCGTTTCCGTGTAAAGCAATGCTCCGACGAACATCAATAAGATCAGGAAAATATTTTGCAGCCGCTGCCGGTAAGCATAAAGGGCCACAAAGATCAACGAAGCACCGACCGAGATCAACAGCGCATGGTCCGGCGCTATTTCTTTGCCGGCCAGACGCAGGCCGAAGAAGAGACCGAAAGCTCCCAGGGCGACAGCGGCCAGGTAAATGGCTTTATTTTTCCAACGCCCGTTGAGAATCCCTTCAGCCAGGACCGCCAGGGCAGTCATTCCGATCAGCAGCGTAAGCGGATCGAGGTAGAAAGAGAAGATAAACAGCAGGATCATCAGCAAAAGCGCGACATAAATCCAGCTATTGAATCCTTCCCGGTAAAGCATCAACAGGAAAGAGCCGAACACCAGCGCCGAACCGGTATCTTTCTGTACGATGATGATGATCAGCATCGGCAAGCCAATCAAAAAAACGACGGAAAAAACCGATTTCAACTGGTGAATGTGGAAAGAATAGGAACTCATCACCCGCGCCAATACCAGCGCCGCGGCGATCTTAACGAATTCCACGGGCTGCATGCGGACGGAACCGATCTCATACCAGGCTTTATTTCCGTTGACTTCTACCCCGAAGACAGCTGTCCCCAACAGCAACAGGATACTGGCCCAGTAGAGCGGCCAGGCCAGGATGTGCCAGTATTTATCATCGATCAAGAGAATCGAGACCGCAATAAAAAAAGAGACCCCGATCCAGATCACCTGTTTGCCGTAACTTTGCGAAAGGTCGAACAGACTGGCATGCGATTCATCGTAGACAGCGGCGTAAATACTCACCCAGCCGGTGAGCACCAACAGGATATAAATCAGCACGGTGATCCAGTCTACGCCGGTCGGCGAAATGCGGTTATTCCTACCGGTTTCCATCATAAGCTGCACGGTAATCGATTTGATATTGGTGGCAGTATTCGATTTGCGCCGGATCGGACACCTCCCCGTTCAGGTATTTTTCCAGCAGCAGTTTGGCAATCGGCAGGGCAATGGAAGCTCCGAATCCACCGTTTTCCACATACACCGAAACCACGATCTTGGGATCGTTCAACGGAGCGAAACAGGCAAAAGTCGAATGGTCGCGGTGCCGGTTTTGGGCCGTTCCGGTTTTTCCGCATACATCCCAATCCGGAATGTAAGCTCCCCGCGGCGTTCCCCAATCGTGAACTCCCCGCCACATGGCCTGAGCTACCGTTTCGAAATGTTTCGGATCGATGGGCACCGTGTGTTTCTCCCGAAAACGCGGATCGATCGATTCGCCCTCGATCGCTTTGACCACATGCGGGATGTAATAGTATCCCCGATTGGCGATGGTCGCAATAAAATTGGCCATTTGAAGCATCGATACCCCGATTTCTCCCTGCCCGATGGAAAGAGAGACGACCGTCAGCGAATTCCAACGCTCCTTGTACACTTCATCGAAACGTTGCCGGGTAGGGATATATCCGCTGTTTTCGTTGGTAAAATCCGAATTCAGCCGGCGACCGAATCCAAAGCTCAGGATGTAGTCATACCAGACATCGTAAGCGTTTTTCACCCCGCCGAATTTTTTATTTTCCAGAAAATTCCGGTAAGCAAAGGCAAAATAAGGATTACAGGAAGTTTGGATGGCTTCGCTCAGATTGATCGGAGAGGGATGGGCGTGGCATTTCATAAACCGTCCGATGTTATTGCCGCCCGAACAGCTGTAGCGGGTCTCGGGAGTCAGCGTGCCTTCCTGCAAACCGATCAGTGCGTTGGCCAGTTTAAAAGTCGATCCCGGAGGATACCGGGATTTGACGGCCCGATTAAACAGCGGCTGCCGGGGATTTTCCATCAACCGCATGTAATTGTTCCCACGCTCCCGTCCGACCAGTTGGTCGGGATCGAAAGAAGGGCTGCTGGCCATC
>JAJQAW010000301.1 GCA_021203585.1 Rikenellaceae bacterium | reverse complement strand
AAATCCGTAGTATTCGGGACGATGAATAAACGCCACCAGGGCGGCATCCTGTTCAATGGCTCCCGACTCCCGGAGATCCGACAGTTGCGGACGCTTATTTCCCCCACGAGATTCCACCGAACGATTCAACTGCGAAAGGGCTATAATGGGGATGCTCAATTCTTTGGCTACCGCTTTGAGCGTTCGCGAAATCGCCGCTACCTCCTGTTCGCGGTTTCCTTTGGTATCCGCCGGACCGGTCATTAATTGCAAATAGTCGATAACGATTAGCTGTATATCGTATTGAATTTTTAGCTTGCGGGCTTTGGAACGGAATTCAAAGATGGAAAGAGCGGGGGTATCGTCGATAAAAAGCGGCGCTTCCTGCAACGGTTGAATCGAACGTTCGAGATGATCCCATTGTTCTTGATTGATTTTTCCGTTGCGCACATCGCGCGAATCCAGTTCCGATTCGGCCACGATCAACCGCATCATCAATTGCTCGGCGCTCATCTCCAGGGAGAAAAACGCCACGCCCGTTTTGTGCTGTACGGTCATATTCCGCGCCATGGTCAACACAAACGCCGTTTTACCCATAGAGGGCCGCGCCGCAAGAATGATTAAATCCGAAGGCTGCCAACCCAAGGTCAGCCGATCCAGTTGTGTAAAACCGCTGGGAACTCCGGAAAAGCCGCCTTCCTTGCTTTTGGCATCCTGAATCATGGCCAGCGTTCGCGTGACGATATCGCGTGATTTCTGCACGTCGCGTTTGGCCGAATTTTCTGAGATTTTGAAGATTTCGGATTCCGCAAAATCCAGCAGATCGGCCACGTCTTTCGATTCGTCGTACGCATTTTTCTGAATCGAACTGGCCGTACGAATTAATTCCCGTTGACTCGATTTCTGGGCGATAATGGTCGCATGAAATTCGATATGGGCCGCCGAACCGATTTTCTGAGTCAATCCGGCCAGATAGGCCGGCCCGCCGACCTCGGACAACTTTCCGTTTTTTTGAAGCATCTGGCCCACCGTATACAAGTCGATCGGTTCTATGCGAGCCGAAAGATCCAGCATCGCCTGGTAAATCCATTGATGAGCCTCCCGGTAAAAGGATTCCGGCTTCAAGATTTCCTGCACCGCCATCATTGCGTCTTTTTCAATCAGCAGGGCGCCCAGCACCGCTTCTTCCAAGTCGATAGCCTGAGGGGGAATCGTTCCCAGTTCGCGGTTGAGTTCCGCGAAAATATCGTTGTTCCGGTTGCGTGCCGTATATTGTTTTGCCATTTTTTTAACCCGGTAAAAGGGATTCCAAAGATAGGGGTTTTTCAGGGGGTATGGCGGAAAAATTTTCAACCGGCACGCGCAGCGGTTTTTTAACAATGGAATGTGAAGACCCAAACATGGTTACGAATATTTTGATCGGCTTATGAACAGGGTTGTTGACAGAAAAGGCCGCACTTTGCCGTTACCGGCTGCACTGCGGCTTTTAGAAAGCCGCCCAAATCGTCGCTTTCATGGCTCCTGCTTCGCGCCTCGGCTGGTTCGGAAGCAAGCTTCCACTCCGCTCTCGACTTAACGCCGGTTGAAAAAAGCGGCACCAAAACTTTTCATGAAAATTTTCTTATTCGTTTTCACGGGTGACGAGTTTTCCGTTTACACGGACACGGTCCAGGGTTAAATTGACCACATTTTGCATCTGAGTCGCCTTCGGAGCCCGATCGACCTCGATATTCCGCAAGGTGATGTTGTGCAACTTCGCCTGCGGTACCCCATTGGCCAGGATCGCCACACTATCCACCCGGTTGCACGTGACATTCTCGATCGTTATATCCCGAAAATGAGTCGGATAATCCCCTCCCCGGTAACCGTGGTAATCCGTCCGGAAATTGACCAGTGCCCATAAGCAAATATCCGCATGGATGTTCCGCATGTACAAATGTTCGAAAAATCCCCCGCGATCCAGATTAGACTTGAAATAAATCCCATTGCGGCAACTGTCGATCGTACAATCTTCAATAAAAATATTACGTACCCCCCCGACATTTCACTACCGATCGTAATGGCCCAACGCGCAAAATGACAATTACGCACAATCATATTTTCCGTAGGCCGACCCACGCGCCAACCGTCCTGATCCCGCCCCGATTTGATGGCGATCCCGTCGTCCCCGATATTGAATTCCACCTGTTCGATCAACACATGGGTCGATGATTCCGGATCGCATCCGTCGTTGTTGTAATTGTTGCTGTCGATGTACACGCCCCGTACGGTTACATTGTCGCAATAGACCGGATGAATGATCCAAAACGGTGCATCGTATATCTGCACATCCTCCACCAATACATTCTGACATCCGAAAAACTGGATCATGCAAGGGCGCAGGTACCACCCCTCTTCGAAAACCCGTTCGTACACCGGAATCGAATCCTGTCCCATCTGACGCAATCGGTCCATCGCCGGTTGCTGCAAGGCCCGCCAACCGTTGAACGTCACAGCTCCCTGACCGTCGATTTCTCCTTTTCCCGTAATCGCAACGTCGATACATTGGTAACCGCAATAAAAGGAGAATAATTGTAGCATTCCGTTCCTTCCCATTTGGTGAGCACCAATGGCAGGTAATCCGAAGGTTCGGTAGAAAACACCAGCCGCGCACCCTCTTCCAAATGCAGGTTCACATGGCTTTTCAGGGTGATGGGACCACCCATGTAAAAGACTCCCGGCGGAACCACTACCCTGCCTCCACCCTTCAGGTTACAGGCATTCACGGCCTCTATCACTGCCGGCCGGCTGTCGTATTCCATCCCGGAACGGGCTCCGAAGTCCAGGATCGAAAAATCCACATCCGGAAACTCCGGCGCCTGAATACGCTCCAAGATGGATGGAACCCGCTCCCAACCCTCTGCAAAAGAGTCGGCTCGCCCGGAATTCCCGGGTACGCAAGCATATAAAGCAGTAATTAGAAACAACCCAAGAAGCATGCTTTTCATGACCAATCAATATGAAGTTAAAATACAAAGATAACGGTAAAGAAAACAGCGCAAAGAATCTTCACGCTGTTTTTCAGGGCACGGTCAAAGGACGGGAAGATTACCCTGCGGTTACCGCCTGTAAGTTTCTCATTTTCGGATCTTCACCTTCTCCATGGCAGGTGCCGTATCTGTATTTGGATTGTTCACCGCTGATCCACCACCCGACGCTGCATGGTGGATAAAATCGGTGGATGGTTTCGGCCAGTGTTTTGCTGATTCCGTGGTTCCCCTTTTTGATCTGGTAGAGGTTTTCGGAGCGGGGTAATCCGATGTGCAGGGTAAAGGCATGGGT
>JAJQAW010000225.1 GCA_021203585.1 Rikenellaceae bacterium | reverse complement strand
CGATGTTGGGTTATTAACAAATATAGAAAAATCTTTTGATGTTCCAAGAAAAATGATTACTTTGTTAAATATTTGATATGTATAATCCATAATAAACCCAAACGGTATCTCCGGCATGAAGAACTACTTTCTTATGGGACTGCTGTTCCTGTATACAGGTTGTACGAATTCTAAAACGAAATTGGAGTACGCGCTCCACTCGGCGCGGGAAAACCGGCCGGAAATCGAAAAAGTGATCGGGCATTACGCTTACGGCACTTTACTCTATAAATCGGCCGTGTTTCTGGTGGAAAATACGACCTTCCGGCTCTCGTACGCGGGGGAATTGATCGATATTTACCGGGATTCTGTCGGGCAATGGAACGGGAAGGCCGACCTGAACGGGATCTGGAATAAAATCGCTGCCGGGTAGTATCTGGAACCGGAACAACAACAGGATATCCGGAAAATCCGGGCAGACTACCTGATCCGGAATATCGATCAGGCCTTCCGGGCGTGGGAGGAGGCTCTGTGGAAAGACAGCATTTCATTCGACTTATTTAAAGAATATATTCTGCCCTATGCCGTGGGCGACGAGCCGTTGACGGAGTGGCGGGACGCCCTGCGGGAGCGTTACCTCCCTGTAATCCGCGGAATCGACAGCCCCAAAGAAGCCTTTGACCGGCTGTATACCCATATCGTGCGGAATTTCAAACTGGTAGACGGCTCGGACTTTTCCGTGATTGCCGATCCGTTGACCGTCCATCGGACCCTGCGGGGAACCTGCTCCACCCGAAGTATGTATATCGTATACGCCGCCCGTTCATTGGCCATTCCCGCCGCTTACGAATACGTGGACTTCTGGGCCAACTACTCGAACGCCGGCCATTCCTGGGCCGCGTACATCGACTCCCGTCACGCGCCTTATGTGGTATTCGACCGGGATACGGTATCGGTGAAAGGCGGCATTATCGATGCCTCCTATTTCCCGAAAACCACCGCTTTCGACGACACCGATACCCCATTTCACATCGATTCGCTAAAAAGGGCGGCCAGGATCAAACGCCTCGGATTTTCGGTGAACCGGAAGACCTGTCCGAAAGTGGATTTCAATGACCCGGATCATCTCCGGGGGGGATAAATTTCACGGATGTCAGTCCGTTTTACGGTTTGAACCATACCCTTTCCGTTAAGATAAACAAAGCGGTCCACGATAAAATATACCTGTGCAATTACATCACCGGACAGGACTGGATACCGGTTGACGGATCGGCGCAATCCGGAAAAACGATCACCTTCGATCACCCGGGCGGCGACATCGTCTATATCCCGGCCAGTATGTAAAACATTGAGGTTATTCCGCTGAGTAATCCGGTCATCCTGGGCTCGGATCATTCCCAGAGAGTATTAAATCCCGATCTTCAGCGGCGACAAACGGTTACCCTGTGGCGCAAATACCCGCTGCAAACCCGGTGGCTGCCTAACCGGTGGGAGAAATACATCGGCGTGGTGTTCGAAGGATCGAACGATCCGCTGTTCAGCCGAACGGATACCCTCCACCGGATCGGGGAGATACCGCTGGGTATCACCGAAGTGAACCTGGATAACGATAAGCCTTACCGGTATATCCGCGTGCATCCCCGGTCCAACAGCCGGCTGCTGATGAGCGAAGCCTCATTTTATGGGGTCAACGAGGCGGGAGAAGAAGTGGAAATCACCGGAGAGCTGATCTGCCACAACATCCCGGAAGAAAATGCCCGGAAATTATTCGATAAGAATTACCTGACCTCTATTTCGGCCCGGCAGAATTACTATTGGGTCGGACTCGACCTGGGGGCGAACCACAACCTGACCCTTTCACGGATCGTTTATTGCCCGGAGAACGACGGCAATATGATCGAACCCGGAGACCGGTACGAACTCTTCTATTATGATCTGGGCTGGCATTCATTGGGGACTCAGACCGCAGTAAAAAGCTATCTTGTTTACGATCATGCACCTGCAAATGCCCTATTCTGGCTGAGAAATTTAACCAAAGGTCAGGAAGAAAGAATATTTACCTATGAAAACGGAAAACAGATTTTCTGGTAAGAATCGATAAACAATCTTCCGATTTTCATCTCCCAGAAAAAACAGGAGCCATGTTCGGGTATTGCCCCGATCACGGCTCCTTTGCGGCCCGGCTAGCGGGGGGAAACCGCCGGTCCGAAAATGGGTGGGACCTATTTTTTAAAGGGGTTCACTCTGCTTACGAGACCTGAGGCCGGGAGGGAAGTTCATCCGAAAAAATATCGAATAATCCGGGATTGTCGTAATAATCCAGCCAACCTTTGGTTTGCCACAGGTAGGGCATGGTGGTGAGGTTGCTTCGGCTCAATCCCAAGAAATAATAGCGGGGAGTCCAAAAGACGATCCGGTTATCCGAATTATCCAGATTATCGGTGGTTTTCCGGATGAAATTCCGGTAAAATCCGGCCAACTCTTCCATGTCCTGCTGGAAATAGGGAGAATCCGGATCCAATCCTTTTGGTCGCGCTCCGGCAAACGGATCGTTGGATTCGATGGCCGCGTTGGCGCCGGGATTAACTTGCGGATAAACGATCTGTATCCCGTGGTGGCGCAATCCGACCGGAGAAACTTTAGCTGCGTCCGAATAGCCGAGCCAGCTATGGGTATTACCGTTGGCGTAAGCCGGTTCCACACCTTCTCCGCCATCCAACAGCAACCACCAGCGCATATCCTCGAACCGTTTCCCTTCGTAGACCAGTTCGATTTGCCGTTCATAGAGAATGGCACCCAATAATTTCCCGCGTTCGCTTTTCAACGTTGCCGAGAGACCGTAATCGGAAGAGGCATAGGGAGAATCCGCCCCATAAGCCCGTTCACGAATAGCCCGCAGGTAGGTATAGGCTTCATTCAACTGATTGGAACCCGCGGCTGCTTCGGCTAAATTGAGTAGAATTTCACCCATCCGGATTTCGATAAACGGCAGGTTCGAATAATCGAAAAAATCGGTGTTGTTGTAACTGGCCGTCGGACTGGTCCGTTTCCGTACGATGGCGGCAGAAGCGGGCGTACCTGCATAATTGCCGCACCAACCGGTATTTCGCGGATCATCCAGGGTCTCCTGGTTATCGTACCATACATAGTGCCATGTCGTAAAATCCAGGTTGCCCTGGAAGGGCCAAATTGCACCGGGAAAGGCGAAGGTTCGATAAAAACGCGGATCCCGATTCTGGAAAAAGGCCAGTTCATTATAAGCAAAGGAAGATTCTCCGGGTTCCTTACCGTCGGCCATCGGCCAAAGATCGATCATTTCGGCCGGCACC
>JAJQAW010000197.1 GCA_021203585.1 Rikenellaceae bacterium | reverse complement strand
CTCTGGGCCGGCGATCTGAAGGAATTGTTAAAGGGGAACAGCCGCAGCGGCATTAAAATCCGCGTTGCCGACAATTACCCGGCCGAAGAACCGGTCGATTACAACGACCGGAAATTTTCCGACTGCGGATATCCTTCCGTACTCCCCATGTCCCGGAGTCAGGTGGCCGTTATCGCCTACGGACGGTGGGAAAAAGACGCCGAACCGTTCATCCGCAATTTTCCCATCAACACCTTTGAAATCCGGCAATATGCCAAAAAACTCTGGTAATCCAGTGGCAAACGATTCTCCGGCACAGGTTTTGGGAATTGTCATTAAAACTATATTTTTGTACGGTAATCAACACTCGTTATTTTGGAAGACAGTTTTCATTGGGTTACATTTCTGCCTTTTTCCACTGCTCTGATCTGGGAGATTGTCCTGTTGGGCGTTCTACTGTGCCTCTCGGCATTTGTTTCCGGTTTGGAAGTGGCCTATTTTTCACTTTCTCCGAACGATGTCAGCCTGCTCCACAAAACCGATTCGCGGAGCGCTAAAACCGTCCTGAAACTGTTGGGAATCGAAGACTATCTACTGGCTACCATACTAATCGCCAACAACTTATTCAACATCTGCGCCGTCATTACCGCCAACGCGATCGTGGACGGTATCGTGCGGTTCCACAGCACGGTAACGGAGTTTGTGGTAAAAACGGTCCTGCTGACCTTTATCCTGTTGTTGTTCGGCGAAATCATGCCCAAACTCGTGGCCAAAGCCCATGCCCGCAAGATGGCGCAACTCGGAGCTCTTCCGCTGATGATGCTCCAAAAACTATTCAGGCCCTTCGCCTGGCTATTGATTCGCTCCAGCAACAGCATCAATAAAAAGGTATCCCTCAAACGGGAAAACATCTCGTTGGATGAAATCTCGGACGCCATCGAAATCACCTCCGACCAATCGGTGGAAGAAAAGCGCATTCTGACCGGAATCGCCAATTTCATCAATACCGAAGTCGAAGAGATTATGCGCCCGCGCGTGGATATGATTGCGGTGGATACCGATGCGGATTTCCCGACCGTTTGCCGCACGGTGACCGAGTCCGGTTATTCCCGAATTCCGGTCTACCAGGAGAGTCTGGACCATATCAAAGGGATCCTATATGTGAAGGATTTACTACCGCATCTGGAAGAAGGCTCGGATTTCAGCTGGCAAAAGCTGGCCCGGGAACCCTACTTCGTACCGGAACATAAAAAAATCAACGACCTGTTTACGGAATTCCAGAATAACAAAATCCACATCGCCATCGTGGTGGATGAATACGGTTCGACACTCGGACTGGTCTCTTTGGAAGATATTCTGGAGGAAATCATCGGCGAAATCGCCGATGAATCGGATGTGGATCAATCCTATTATACCCAATTGGGACCGGATATTTATGTATTCGAAGGAAAAACGCATGTGCTGGATTTCCTGAAAGTGATCGGACTGGACGACCAATACCTGGATGAATTCAAAGGCGACTCGGAAACCATAGCCGGAGTGATGATGGAAGCCAAACGGGATTTTCTGAAAAAAGGAGACACCCTTCAATTCCATTGTCTCACGCTCACCGTCGAAGCGCTGGACGGACGCCGGATTTCCAAAATCCGGGTGCATATCGACCGTAAATACCACCTGCACGAACCCGAAACACCGTAACCGCCGATGCCCCTGTACAATAAATGTCCGGTCAGCGAAGGGTTTCTGGCCCTCTGGCGCCGGGAAGAAAGCACTGAACAGCTACTCGGATCGTTGAGATTATTGGCTGCCGAGCTGGAATATTACCATAAAATCGATCGGCAATCCCGGCGGCGCAAAGAATGGTTGACTTGGCACCGAATGCTTCGGATGTTTCTGGGCGAAGAGGTGCACACGGATTACGACCAATCGGGAGCTCCGATACTGATCGATCATCCGGGTTACATCAGTGTCTCCCATTCGACTCATTGGGTGGCCCTCTATTATCAACCCTTTCCCTGCGGAGTGGATATCGAAGAGTGCGGACGGAATTTCGACCGGGTATCGGACCGTTATGTGGCTTCCGAAGAATGGAACCTGCCCGGAGCCAGCCGGAATAACCGTTTTCAGGCGGTCATGTGGTGTCTCAAAGAGACCGTTTATAAATTTGCCGCCCAGCCGGGCCTGGATCTGTTGCGGGACATCCGGGTCATCGCCTTGAACCCCGACCGCTCCCGGGCCTCGGTTCGTTTGCCGAACGGAAAAATCGTCCGGCTGAAATACGAATTCCTCCAAGACCATTGCTTGGCTTATACCCTTCCGGAATCCGGAAATTCACGTTCTCGGGTTGTACGTTAAACCGGTTCCGGATGTACTTCACCATTCCAAATTTCCCACGAGCGTTCGGCCTGACCGACCAGCATCGCATATCCGTTTTTAACAGCGGCTCCCCGCACGCGTCCTTCCCGCAAAAAAGCCGTTTGTGCGGGATTGTAGACCAGATCGTGCAAAAAATGTTCCGGACCGATGGCCTGATAAGGAAGCTCCGGAAGGGTTTCCGTATGGGGAGTAGTTCCTAACGGGGTGGTATGGATAATCAACGGTGTAGCCTGGATGATTTCGGGGGTCACTTCGCCATAGGAGAGCGCTTGCGTGGTAGAGCGGCGGGAGACAAAGCGATGGGATATGCCTAATTCCGAGAGGACGTAAGCTACCGCTTTGGAGGCACCTCCCGTACCCAAAATCAAGGCATTCGGACGGCTCTCGCCGATCAGCGCCAATAAGGATCGACGGAATCCCCAGGCATCGGCATTGTAGCCGGTCAGGTGGGGAATGCCGTCTTTTCGGGTAATTCGGATGCAATTAACCGCACCGATCCGTTCGGCCTGCGGGTCGAATCGCTCCAGAAAAGGAAGAACGGCCTGTTTGTACGGAATAGTCACATTCAAACCCAGCAGATCCGGTGTACAGGCGATCAATTCCAGAAGCCGGTCCGCTGTCTCCAAAGGAAAATTATCATACCGGCAATCCTCCAAGCCCATTTCCCGGAATTTCCGGGTAAAATAACCGCTGGAAAAAGAATGCCCCAACGGATATCCAATCAGTCCGAAACGTTTCACCATATGTTTAACGATCTTTAGGAGTAAAACCTCGGGCCATGCGCTGGATGAGTGCGATGAGCACCAACCCGAGCAGGCAGCACAAAAGCGCTTGCCACAATTGAGGGTCCTGGCCCGTAATGCTTGCGAATGATCCTGGCCCCACATTACTTTGTTGCAGCGGCTGCACCACCCCGTGCCGGTCCACGTAAGTTGCCAGCGTGTGTTTCCAGGGC
>JAJQAW010000358.1:2111-3315 GCA_021203585.1 Rikenellaceae bacterium | reverse complement strand
TTTCCTCGATTATTTCCCGCATATCCAGGCGTCTTGGCAGATGTACCGAACGGAGACTCCGCAATTGGCCCTGGGGGTCGGTGCGAACGACATCGACGGCACCATCGGCGATACGACTAAAATCTATTCCATGGCCGGTGCGGCCGATACCCGTCCGGTGATGGATGTGCGGGAAATGTGCCGGATGATCCGCTCGGGGGGATACGAACCTGTGGAGCGGGATTCTTTCTATCGTCCGGTACCCCGCCGAGATAAACTTACGGTTTGACGGGCAGACCGGTAAAATTTCTTGGCGCATGCTGCGTTATATTCTTAACCGCTTTCGATCAGTCTGCCGAACGGACTCGATTCGGAGAATACCGGGAAAAATCGTATCTTGCGAACAATCTTTAAACCTGAACCATTAGTATGGGATTTTTGAATTTTCTAAAAAAACACCTGTTTATCAGGCATCTGTTATTGGCTGGGTGTTTTATAATCATATTTGTGGCCCTTTCTCAAGTGGTGCTCAATTGCTCTACCCGCCACGGGCAGGCCTACCGCGTACCCAACTTTAACGGAATGAATATGACCGAAGCACAACGGGCCGCTCAGCAGGCCAAACTGCAATTGACCGTGATCGATTCCCTCTATTTTCCCGCATTGGACGGAGGGATTATTCTCGAACAAAATCCGGCTCCCGGAGCCTCGGTCAAGTCCGGACGGCGCATTTTTCTAACCATCAACGCCTACAATGCTAAAATGTCGCAAATACCCTATGTGGCGGGATATTCGCTGAGACAGGCAAAAAACAACCTGGAAGTGGCCGATTTCGAGATCGACCGGTTGATTTACAAAGACGACATTGCGGTCAATAATGTGCTGGAACAACAATACAACGGGCGTACGGTGACTGCAAACAGCCACATTATGGCTCCCACCGGTTCCGGCGTCACGCTGATCGTGGGGCGCGGGCAGGAAGGGCAGCATTTCACAAAAGTCCCGAAAGTCATCGGACTTCCACTGAAGGATGCCAAGAGCCGCCTGTGGGAAGTCGGACTGAACATCGGAACGGTATCCCGCGACGAACAGGTCAGTGATCTGACCATGCACATGGCCCGGGTATCCCGGCAATCGCCGGGTGTCGGAACCCCCGACACCCGGGGCACGACCGTCGCCCGGTGCCTGCCGGTCTCCGGAGCGGCCAGTGCCGCAGGCCCCCGAG
>JAJQAW010000358.1:0-2101 GCA_021203585.1 Rikenellaceae bacterium | reverse complement strand
CAATCGGCCCGCCGCGCCGCAACTGCTGCACAACCGCAGAAAAACGAAGAATAAACTATGTGGGAGCAAAAGAAGGGCCCGGTGGTCGACCCCGAACTGGAAACGGAAGAGCAGCAAGACGAGTTGTTCGAACATTTCGGTATCACGGTCGACAAGGGGCAGGGGATAATCCGCATCGATAAATACCTGACCGAAAAGATCGAGGGCGCATCCCGCAGCCGGGTACAGGCCGCCGCCGATGCCGGTAATATTCTGGTGAACGACAAACCGGTCAAATCGAGTTATAAGATCAAGCCGCTGGACCGGATTTCGCTGGTGATGCCCTATCCGAAACGGCAACTGGAAATTTTACCGGAAGACATTCCGCTGGATATCGTCTACGAGGATGACGACTTGCTGATTGTCAACAAGGAGGCCGGCATGGTGGTACATCCCGGCTTCGGCAATTACACCGGGACCCTGGGCAATGCGTTGACCTGGCACTTGAAAGATTTGCCTCTATTTCAGGAGGGAGACCTGCGCGCCGGATTGGTACACCGGATCGATAAAAATACCTCGGGCTTACTGGTAATCGCCAAAAACGAGAAATCGCACGCCAAACTGGCCCGGCAGTTTTTCGACCATACCATCCAGCGGATTTACGTCGCTCTGGTGTGGGGAAATCTGACGGAAGAAGAGGGCACAATTACGGGCCATATCGGCCGGAGCGTGCGCGATCGGCTTCAGATGTGCGTTTTTCCGGAGGGCGAGCAAGGCAAACATGCGGTTACCCATTATAAAGTCCTGCAGCGTCTGGGTTACGTGAACCTAATCCAGTGCCGGCTCGAAACCGGACGTACCCACCAGATTCGCGTCCACATGGCTTATATCGGACACCACCTGTTCAACGATGAACGCTACGGGGGAGACCGCATCCTCAAAGGCACTTCGTTTTCCAAATACAAGCAGTTCGTTGAAAACTGTTTCAAAGCGATGCCGCGTCACGGTCTTCACGCGAAAAGCCTGGGCTTCGTTCATCCGACTACCGGGAAAGAAATGTATTTCGAGTCGGAACTCCCTTCCGATATGCAGGAGGTAATCCGGAAATGGGAAACCTATACCGCCAGCCGGGTAACCGGGCAATCGGAAGAGGAATAAATAATCCCCCTAACTTCCGGGCTCATGGAGAAACACGGGGATGACCTACTCAGAATCCCTTCGTTTCAGGGAATCATCCGGAATGTCATAAAAACCAAATCCCCTCGCTGCGAGTCAGCGAGGGGATTCCTTTTTTACCCGGCTATCGATCGTTAGTTCTTTCTGATGTCAACCGTAAATCTCTTTTTTCGCTGCTTTCAACGTGTTCTTCATCAGTGAAATAATGGTCATAGGCCCCACTCCTCCCGGAACCGGAGTGATATAACTGCATTTGGGAGCCACCTCGTCGAACTTCACATCCCCCAAGAGTTTCCATCCGGATTTGGTTTTATCGCTCGGAACCCGTGTGATACCCACATCGATTACCACCGCCCCTGCTTTGACCATATCGGCCGTGACGAACTCGGCCTGTCCCAGAGCCGCTACGACAATATCCGCCTGCGCGACTTCTTCCTTCAGATTTTTGGTGCGGCTGTGGCACATCGTCACCGTACAATCCCAGCCTTTTTGCGAGAGTAGATTGGTCATCGGCCGGCCTACGATGTTGCTGCGTCCGATCACCACGCATTTTTTTCCGGCCGTTTCGATCCGGTAGTATTTCAGTAGTTCCAGAATCCCGTCCGGAGTCGCAGGAAGATAGGAGGGCATACCCATCATCATCCGCCCGGTATTGACCGGATGAAATCCGTCCACATCCTTCTGCGGGGCAATGGCTTCGGTGATTCTCGTTTCCGAAATATGCCGGGGAAGGGGAAGTTGTACGATGAATCCGTCCACTTGCGGATCGGCGTTCAATTTATCGATCTCTCCGAGTAGAAATTCTTCGGTAATGTCTTCCGGGAAACGCAGCACCGTCGAACGAAACCCCACTTGGGCGCTCATTTTCTCTTTGTGTCCCACATAGGTTTGGCTCGCCCCGTCGCTACCGACCAAAATGGCCACCAAGTGCGGAGCCCGTTTGCCT
>JAJQAW010000163.1 GCA_021203585.1 Rikenellaceae bacterium | reverse complement strand
CCAATACATCGAGTTGTACGCCAACGCTTGGTTAATGGGCCAGGGCGACCTGAGCGCTGTGGTTTCTTTGCCGGTCGATCCGCACAACAGTCATTTCGAAGTGAAAGCGGTATTGTCCGACACCCCCTTGACCGCGCTTAACCCGGTTATCCGACCGCTGGCCAATGTGGAAATCAAAAGCGGGCATCTCACGCGGATGGATTTCACCATGGTGGGAAACAACAGCTCCGCTTCAGTGGATATGACCCTTCGGTACGAAGAGCTAAAAATCGAATTGCTCAAGCAGCAGGTCGGGGGTTGGCGCGAACGCACCGGACTGTCGAACCTCGTGAATTGGGCCGTGATCAAATCCGACAATCCGGATGAGCGCGGACCGAGAACCGCACAAACCACCGTAGAACGGGATCCCTACCGTTCGGCATACAACTACGTGTGGAAAGGCATTTCTGCGGCTGCCCTGCAGACCGCCGAAACCGGTGTCGCCAAAGCGCTTATGCCCAAGGAAAAGACTTCCGACCGGGAAAAATAAAAATAGTTGAAAAGACAAAATCGGATGAAGTATAAAATGATTCCTTTCATGGCATTGTGCAGCCTTACATGGAGCTGTTGCACGAATTCGCAGGATAAAATCGGATATGCCGGGCAAGAGCTGACTGGCCAGGTGGAAATCCTCCGGGATAAACTGACCAAAAGGGCCGCCTTACGAATCGATGTACCGGGAGAATGGCAGATTTTTGCCGGCCCCTCGGTAGAACAAATCGATCTGAAGCATCCCATTGCCCGAGGCAGCGATCTGGGAACGTTTGAGTTGGATGTTCCGGAATACCGCAGAAGTTATTTCCAACTCGTCACCCCGCGCGGAAAAGCGATACTGGCCGAACGGCTTCTGCCGATGACCGGAGGATATAATTTCCGGGACCTGGGCGGCTATCGTGCGCAGGATGGCCGATATGTGAAATGGGGTAAAATTTTTCGCTCGGACGAGATGCATAACCTGACTGCGGAAGATCTGGAATACCTGGCCAACCTGCCGCTCTTTTCGGTGGTGGATTTCCGATCGGCCGAAGAAATGGAACAGGCTCCGGACCGCATTCCGGTAACGGCAACCGGATACGCCTGCTCCATTACTCCCGGAAATTTAATGTCGGCCGTGGATAACGATTTGCTGTTGCCGGGCCGGGCCGATTCGCTGATGCGAGAGATGAATCGTTTGCTGGTCACCGATCCGGCAGCGATCACCCAATACATTATGCTTTTCGAATTGCTCGGGCAGGAACAACACGTACCTTTGTTGTTCCGCTGCTCCGCCGGGAAAGACCGGACGGGCATGGGTGCGGCTCTCGTGCTTTACGCATTGGGTGTGGACGAGGAAACGATTATGAACGATTACCTTCTATCGAATGTATACTTGAAAGAGAAATATGCCCGGTATACCACCGGAAATCCTGAATTGGAAGCCCTCTTTACCGTTCGGAAAGATTACCTGGAGGCCGGCCTGCAGGCCATCGAGGCCAATTACGGATCGGTGGACAATTTTCTGCAAAAGGTTCTGCTCGTGGATTTGGACCGAATGCGGGAGATGTATTTGTATTGAATCGATCGATCCCGCAAAAAAGAAATGTCTAGGTGAACCGTATAAGCAGTTTAAGAATGTGTTTCCGCCGCTGTTTTGGGGCTCGCAGCGGCTATGCTTCCCTTTCCGAGAAATAGCGCATGAACTGCGTGCGTTCATAGGCTAAGGGATTGCTCACGTGGGCGTAATTCATCGCTCCGATAAACTCTTCCACGCGAGAGAAAGTATGGTCGGTCATCCACCGGCTCATGTATTGCTGCATGCTCCGGATCACTCCGTTGCCGTTTTTATATAAAGTGGAACAAATTTCCACTACACTGGCTCCGGCCAGTAGACATTTTACCGCGCTCTCTCCGTCGTGTATGCCCGTAGTGGCAGCATAATCCACCGCCGAGACCCGGGAAGAGACGATTGCCAGCCACCGAAGCACGGTTCTAACTTCCGAAGGATCGCTCAAAACCCCGGCCGAACGCAATTTCATGGTTTCCACCTCGATATCCGGCTCATAAAATCGGTTGAACATCACGATGCCCTTCGCCCCCCCCGGTTATAAATTTCCTGTACGATATAGGGTAGATTCATAAAATTCGAACCGATTTTAACCGCTACCGGAATGCGGACCGATTCGCATACCTGTGCGATGGTTTCCAGATAAGCGGTTTCGATATCTCGCGTATCGCTGTTCTTATCCAGAGGCAACAGAAAAATATTTAATTCGATCGCATCGGCTCCCGCCTGTTCAAGCTCTCGGGCAAAGGCCGTCCACTGACCGGCAGAAACACAGTTCACACTGACTATGATCGATACTGCACACTGAGCTTTGGCATCCCGAATCAATTCGATGTGTTTGCCCAGTTCGTTCATGCGCGTATATTCGGTCAGGTAATCCGCCGCGCTGGGGTAATCCGTGTAATAGTGCAAGGAATAGGGCCTGGCTGGCTATCTGCTCTTCGAAGATCGATTTCAGCACGATAGCTCCCGCACCGGCTTCGGCCAGTGCCCGAATATGATCGATTTTAGAAGTGATCCCACAACTGCTGACCACGATCGGATTGGGAAGGTTCAATCCCATGTATTTTACTTCCAGGTTTTTCATAGTCCAAACTTTTAAGGTCGTTTTTTGTTGCACATGGTCTGCTTGGTTTTCCAGGTTTCGGTGGACGTTGGATCATGCATCTAACGGGATCCGAAAATATAACTGCCGATACGTACCATCGTCGAGCCGCATTCTACCGCTTCCGGCCAGTCGTCCGTCATGCCCATCGACAGCGTATCAAACACCCCGCCAGATTCAAGGTCCAGGCGAGCTTTCAGTCCCTCATAAACTTCCTGTAAGGTAGAGAATTCTTTTGTTACCTGCAACAAATCGTCCGTAAAAGTAGCCATACCCATCAGCCCCCGAATCCGCACACGCGTCAGGGAGCGGTACGCTTCGCAGCCGATGAAGGCCTCCAGTTCGGCGACCGAAAATCCCTGTTTGCTGAGCTCATCGGCGATATGCACTTGTAGTAGGACATCGATCTTCCGTTGGTTCTTCACCGCTTCCTTCTGCAGCACTTGCAGAGCCCGGACGCTGTCCACCGATTGAACCAACGTCACAAACGGTGCATAATACTTTATCTTGTTGGTCTGCATCGTTCCGATGTAATGCCACTGGATATCCTTGGGAAGCGATTCATATTTTTCCCGCAACTCCTGAGCCCGGCTTTCTCCGAATATACGCTGCCCGGCTTGGTAAGCCTGCAGA
>JAJQAW010000310.1 GCA_021203585.1 Rikenellaceae bacterium | reverse complement strand
GGTTAGGACGCAAGATTTTCATTCTTGAAAGAGGAGTTCGATTCTCCTATGGGCTACTTCGGGACCGTCAGTTTTAGCTTACGGTCCTTTTTTTATGCCTGCGCCGGAAAATTTCACATTCCGGTAAATAACCGGACATTTGTCGATTCCATCTTGGAAATTTCCAATATTAGATGTATATTAGTCAGCCAATATTAATAATAAAAATGGAAGAACATGACTAAATCTACCGTAAAGACCGCATTTACCATCCTGACCTCGTTTGTCGTACTAGGCGCTGTTTGGGCTTCCCGGAATACTCCGGTGCCGGTTCATTCCCATACGGAGGCCCGTGACACGGAAACCGGAGTCAAGATTGCCCGGCGCATGCAGAAATGGGTATGTACGTTTTGCGGATGGGTGTACGATCCGGAAGTCGGAGTGCCGGACGAGGGAATTTCTCCCGGAACGGACTTCATGGACCTTCCGCTTGATTTCGTATGTCCCGTTTCCGGACATCCGTGGGATGATTTTGAAATATTATAATCGATCGCATCCGCCGCCCGAACGAGCGGCAGGTAGAATGTTCCTCTCACGCTGTTTCCCTGATCCCCTGTACATGAAAAAGGGTTGCCAAACCCGGTAACCCGAATCATTCCCGATTTTCAAATTCTTCCGGGGTCAGGATCAGGGCTAAATAGGGACGGCCGGGCAATGGCACCGTCTTGCCCTGGCGATCATTGATTTCATACCCCACACTCCGGGTCACAAACGTATCGTTCACATCCGCAACCGTCATATTCCAGGTATCGAGTACCTGTACTTTTACGCGTGTTCCGTCCGCCCAGCGCGTGCGGGTCGGAACCATAAATGTCCACTCCTGCGGAGATTCTTTGCCCAGGTAAATGACCACCTGACCGTTCCTACCCCGTGAAAAGTTCGGATAACGCCAATTGTCGATAATGGTCAACGGACCGGTTTGTTCGATGATCCCGCGCAGGAAACCGATCCTTGGTGCACTCTCACCCCGAAGTACCGCGCCCTTCTCAGTCCAGGCTATATGATCGTCGCTGGTGAATGTTTCGCCGTGGGTGGCATAAGTACCCACCAGGGCAGCCTGCCAGAACCGGTACGTCATTTCCTGCCCGGAAAGACTCCCCCAACGGTTCGGGAAATTGCCCTCGTAACAGATTTCATCGAATACGACCGGTTTGCGGTAACAATCTTTGATCAGCCCCGCGCGCCCGAACTCCTCATAGGCCGACTCATTTTGGATACTGCAATGGGTGATCAGCGGATGGTGGTAATCGAAGTAAACTTTACCGTTATGAATGGACAGCAGGTGCCCGTAGGGATCGCTTTGGGCTACCGTTTCCAAAATTTCAACCCAGTCTTCACGGGTCTTTTGCCGGAGCAGGTCCCACTCGTTGGCCAGTGACCACCATACGTTGCGAAAAGAAGAAAGCCGGGCCACCACATATTTGACATACCGCAGGTCGTTGTCACGGCTCATCCGGTCGAACCCGAAATACCCCTCGTCGTAAGGATGAAACAGGATCAGGTCGCACTCGATGCCCAAGCGGCCCAGATCGTCGATCCGGCGTTCCAAGTGGGCGAAAAAATCCGGATCGAACCGGCTGAAATCCCACACGGCCCGACGGCCCGAATCCGGCACGGCACCCTCGACTTCCCGGTAGGGAAAATAACGGGGTTCCTCGTTATTGTACTCGTATGTTTTCGGAAAAAGACAAATACGTATCTTGTTAAACGGTGATTGGGCAAGGGTACGGAGGGTCTGTTCTTCCCGCTCCGTATCGGGATGCAGAAAAGCATACATAGTCGTCCCGAACGGATAATAGGGTGTTTGGTCGGCATAGCGGAAATCATACGTATGGTAAACCTGCACCATGCCGTGATTACGGCCCTTAGCCGGAACGCATTCCAGTTCTCCCCTTTGCCCTGAAAGTGCGGGCAGGTTACTCCGGGTAATGTACTCCCATTTACCCGTCGATGTAGGCATAAACCGGATTTTATACCGGTCATCGCCGTCATAAAAACCGGTTACGGTCACCGTTTCTTTCCCGTTGCTAAAAACAGCGGTCAGATCGACATCCGTATAGGGATTCTGGGTAGTTTTAGCCGAGAGCCCCACTTCAAAGCGGCTCCATTGTTCGATTTTTTCCTGTGCGGATGAATGAGAAAAAATAGAGATAAACGCCAGCCAGGCAGCGGCAAAAGTTAGTTTCGGATCCATAACAAAAAATTTGTGTACCCTCAAACACAAGGATACACAAAGATAACAAAACAACCGAAAGTTCTGCGACTAATTGAACACGACCGTTTTATTTTTGTAGGTCAGGATTTTACGGTCGATATGTTTCTCGACGGCACGCGAGAGCACAATTTTTTCCAGGTCCTGCCCTTTGTGTACCAGATCTCTGACGGTGTTTTTATGTGAAATGCGCGCGATATCCTGTCCGATGATCGGTCCGGCATCCAGCTTGGCGGTCACGTAATGGCTCGTGGCGCCGATCAGCTTCACGCCCCGTTCGTGGGCCGCGTGGTACGGCTTGGCCCCGATAAAGGCCGGCAGAAACGAATGGTGGATATTTATGATCCGGTTAGGATACGCTTCTATCATTTTCTCCGGAATAATCTGCATATAACGCGCCAGCACGATAAAATCAATCCGGTATTCTTTCAGCAGCTGCATCATTACGTCCGCCTGCTCTTCCCGGTTGGACTTATCCACTGGAATATGACGGAACGGAATACCGAAACGCTCGGCCACTTCCTGTAAATCGGCATGATTGCTCACGATCAGCGGAATTTCAACCTTCCACTCCCCGGCCGTATACCGGGCCAGCAGATCGAACAGGCAATGCGACATTTTAGAGACAAAAATCGCCATGCGTGGGGTATAATCCGAAAAATAAACCCGGAAATACATCTTATACTTCTGGGCATACAGCGTATCGAAGTATTCGGCAATGCGCTCCTTCGGAATCACGAACCCGGACAGCTCCCATTCGACCCGCATGAAAAACACCTGCTGCTCCCTATCGACATGCTGGTCGAGATAAATAATATTTCCGCCGTTCACATTGATGAAATCGGTAACAGCAGCCAGGATTCCCTGTTCATCCGGGCAGTGTATCAGTAATATAGCGGTAGTTCCATTGGATACGGACTGAATAGACATCGCCTTAGAATTTTATTACAAACGACAAATGTATAACAAAATGATAAAATAACCCGTTTTTTCATCTTTTTCAAACTTGCGATTTATTTTCAGAAGCAGACGGAAACTGTTAAATTTGCCGTGATGCGACGCAAAGAATATTTCGACCATACCTGCACCCTGGTTTCGGAGG
>JAJQAW010000099.1:758-3369 GCA_021203585.1 Rikenellaceae bacterium | reverse complement strand
AAATTAATGACTCCACGTTCCAGCCGTCCTCTTCCGTTAGAATTTTTAAAATACAATCAACTCGACCACTGACCGGGTCACGGTGACCGAAACCGAAAAAGGACCGCATAGGTACGGATATCCCGAAAAAAACGGGGTGCTGTGGCTCACGGTGACGAACCGGTGCGGTAGGCTCCCGGTATGACCGGATCGGTGATCCGGTTTCCAGTCCGGTCCCGGTCGATTTCGGGCCCCTTGCGGTATGGTTAGGCATGGGATTCCATCGGTTTTTTACTTTTTATCAGTGATTTTCTCTTACAGTCCCAACGGTAAGGCGGACTGCTTTTTCAGGCGTTGCGAAGGCGGTTTGCAAGGGTTTATTTGTTTTAGTTTTTGAAAAGTCCGGCGATTGCTCTATTTTGCAACCTTCTTGTCAAAGACGCAAATAAAAAAATCAGCCATACCAGCAGGGAGCATGGAACAAGAGGTTCGAAAAAATAAAATGGTCCGGGTCACTCTTCTCGGATCGGCGGTCAATGCGATTCTTATTTTTTTAAAATTCGCAGGAGGAATTCTCGGCCATAGTTCGGCCATGATTGCCGATGCCGTCCATTCACTTTCCGATTTTGCGACCGATTTGGTGGTATTATTTTTTATCCGGATATCCTCCAAGCCGCAAGACGAAGATCATAAATACGGTCATGGGAAATTCGAAATCTTGGCTACGGCATTGATCGGGCTCGTTCTATGGGGAGTAGGACTGAAACTTTTGTGGGAAAGCGGTAATAAGATTTACGGTTATTATGTGTTGGATCGGGAACTCGTTTCTCCGGGTAAGATCGCTTGGTGGGCGGCGCTGATTTCGATCATTTGCAAAGAACTGCTTTTTCGGTACACTCGGCGGGCAGGACAACGCGTGCAGAGCCCCAGTCTGGTAGCCAATGCCTGGCACCACCGTTCCGATGCTTTTTCGTCGTTGGCTACCGCGTTAGGGATCGGAGGAGCCATTATCCTGGGGCCGCGCTGGAATATTCTCGATCCCCTGGCTGCGGTTATTGTGAGCGCACTGATCATCAAAGTGGCGTTTCAGTTGTTCCTGCCGGCTATCGATGAACTGCTTGAAAAATCCCTTCCTGCAGAAATAGAAAGCGATATCCTGACGATCATCGCAGAGAATCCGAAAATCCATCATCCGCACAATCTGAGGACCCGCCGGATCGGTAATAACCTGGCCATCGATGTACATGTCCGGGTAGACGGCAGTATGAGTGTGGCCGAGGCTCATCTGTTCACCCGGCAAATTGAAAATAACCTGCGCTTGCGATACGGTCCGGGTACCTGCATCAATATCCATGTCGAACCCGTGCATTCCTCGGATCGTTATCCGAAAAAATAAAAAAAGAAAAGCAGGAAAAAGAGGGGTTAAATCTTTCGAACCCCTTTCTTTTTCCTTATATTTGTAGGAATGTAAACCATCCTCTGCACCGCTCCGGCAATTTTTCCGGCTCGGAAGAGGATGGTTCCGAAAAAACCGGAAATCAAAACTCTAAATATTTACCTCAAAAGAACTATTCAGTATGAAGTATCCCAAAATCGGTATCCGCCCAGCCATTGACGGTCGTCAGGGCGGGGTACGCGAATCGTTGGAAGAAACGACCATGAACCTGGCCCATGCCGTGGCCCGCTTGCTCAGCGACCCCGTAAAAAACGGCGCCGGAAGTCCCGTGGAATGCGTGATTGCAGACAGTACCATCGGACGGGTGGCCGAAGCGGCAGCCTGTGCCGAAAAATTCGAACGTGAAGGGGTAGGAGCCACCATTACGGTGACCTCCTGCTGGTGTTACGGTACGGAAACGATGGACATGAACCCGTACTACCCGAAGGCCGTATGGGGATTCAACGGTACCGAACGTCCGGGAGCGGTCTACCTGGCTGCCGTCTTGGCGGCGCATGCCCAGAAGGGATTGCCGGCATTCGGTATCTACGGACACGATGTGAAAGATGTGGGAGATACCCAAATTCCGGAAGAGGTCTCCGACAAATTGTTGCGTTTCGCAAGAGCCGCACAGGCGGTGGCGACCATGCGCGGAAAATCCTATCTGCAAATGGGAAGCATGTGTATGGGTATTGCCGGATCGATCCTCGATCAGGATTTTTTCCAGGATTACCTGGGCATGCGTTCCGAAAGCGTGGACGAGACCGAAATCCTGCGCCGCATTCAACTGGGCATTTACGATCCCCAGGAATTTAAAAAAGCCATGGAATGGGTGGATAAATATTGCCGTCCGAACGAAGGTACGGACTACAACACCATTCAGAAAAGTCGCGAAGACAAGGATAAAGACTGGGATTTTGTGGTAAAAATGGCCATTATTTTCAAAGACTTGATGCAGGGCAATCCCAAATTGCGGGAAATGGGATTCCTGGAAGAAGCGCTGGGCCACAACGCCATTGCCGCCGGATTCCAGGGGCAACGTCAATGGACCGACTGGTTGCCTAACGGGGATTTTGCCGAAGCGATTTCCAACTCGTCCTTCGATTGGACCGGACGCCGCGAACCGAAAATAGTCGCGACCGAAAACGATTCCTGCAACGCTACCGTGATGCTGTTCGGAAAGCTCCTGACCAACAC
>JAJQAW010000099.1:0-748 GCA_021203585.1 Rikenellaceae bacterium | reverse complement strand
GGTTTTTGCCGACGTGCGCACCTACTGGAGTCCGGAAGCCGTGGAACGGGTAAGCGGAAAAAAATTGACCGGACAGGCTGCCGGTGGAATGATTCACTTGATCAACTCCGGAGCTGCAGCTCTGGATGGGACGGGGCGGCAATGTCTGGACGGTAAACCGGCCATGAAACCCTTCTGGGAAATAACCGATGCCGAAATGGAAGAGTGCCTGAAAGCCACGACCTGGTTCCCGGCCGACCGGGGGTATTTCCGGGGTGGCGGTTATTCCTCTTGTTTCTTGACCAAAGGAGAGATGCCGGTGACCATGTCGCGACTCAATCTGGTGAAAGGCCTGGGCCCGGTACTCCAGATTGCGGAGGGATGGACGGTCGATATTGATCCGGAAATCCATGAAATCCTGCATAAGCGTACCGATAAAACCTGGCCGACCACCTGGTTCGTGCCGCGTCTGGATGAAACCAAGATCCCCTTCAAGGATGTCTATTCGGTAATGAATTACTGGGGCGCCAATCACGGTTCATTCAGTTACGGTCATATCGGACAAGATTTGATTACACTGGCCTCGATGCTGCGAATTCCGGTATGCATGCACAACGTAAAAGACGAGGAAATTTTCCGGCCGGCTGCCTGGAACGCTTTCGGTATGGAGAAGGAAGGAGCGGATTACCGCGCCTGTGAAACCTTCGGACCGGTTTACCGGTAATCGATTCCCATACCAACGAACAAGAGCGAGGGAGAATTCCATCGC
>JAJQAW010000248.1 GCA_021203585.1 Rikenellaceae bacterium | reverse complement strand
GACGAACCCACGGTTGTCGCTGGGAAAATAAACTCAAACCATTAAAATTACTTATCTTTGCCCATATTTCGAAATACCTGAACACAAATGAGCATAGCAGAACTAAGCGAACAGGAGATAATCCGCCGGAACTCCCTCGCCGAATTGCGTAAACTGGGCATAGACCCCTATCCCGCCGCCGAATACAAAGTAACTACCACGGCGGCACAGATCGCCGCGGAATACTCCCCGGAAAAAAACAATTTCCAGGAAGTTACCATCGCCGGCCGCATCATGACCCGGAGAATTATGGGAAGCGCCTCGTTCTTCGAACTGCAGGACCACACCGGCCGCATCCAGGTCTATATTAAACGCGACGACGTGGCCCCCGGCGAAGACAAGACGCTATACAATACGGTTTTCAAAAAACTGCTGGATATCGGCGATATCATCGGAGTAAAAGGCTTCGCATTCATCACCCAAACCGGAGAACTGTCGGTACACTGTCAGGAATTCACCCTGCTCAGCAAGTCGATCCGCCCCCTGCCCATAGTAAAAGAAAAAGACGGCCAGACATTCGACGCCTTCAGCGATCCCGAACAACGCTACCGCCAACGCTACGTAGACCTGATCGTCAACCCGCAGGTAAAGGACACGTTCCTCAAACGGACTAAGATCGTCAATACCATGCGCCAGTTCTTCAACGAAAAAGGATATGTGGAAGTGGAGACCCCGATCCTGCAGCCTATCCCCGGAGGAGCGGCCGCCCGCCCGTTTATCACCCACCATAACTCACTCGACATTCCGCTTTACCTGAGGATTGCCAATGAATTATATCTCAAGCGGTTAATCGTAGGCGGTTTCGACGGCGTATACGAGTTTGCCAAAGACTTCCGCAACGAAGGTATGGACCGGACGCATAATCCGGAGTTCACCGTGATGGAGATTTACGTGGCCTATAAGGATTACTTCTGGATGATGGATTTCACCGAAGAGATGCTCGAACGCGTGGCCATCGCCCTGCACGGACAGACGAAAGTGCAGATGGGCGACCGACAGATCGACTTCGCCCGCCCGTTCCGCCGCCTGAGCATAACCGAGGCGATCAAAGAAAAAACCGGCTTCGATATCACTGGAAAATCGGAAGAAGATATCCGTGAAGCCTGCCGGAACCTGAACGTAGAGATCGATCCGACGATGGGCAAAGGCAAGTTGATCGACGCCATTTTCGGCCACTACTGCGAGGACGAACTGATCCAGCCGACCTTCATCACCGACTACCCCATCGAAATGTCGCCGTTGTGCAAACGGCACCGCAGCCACCCGGAACTGACCGAGCGTTTCGAGCTGTTTATCAATGGCAAGGAACTGTGCAACGCCTATTCCGAGCTGAACGACCCAATCGACCAATTGCAGCGGTTCGAGGACCAGCTCAGCCTGTCGGAAAAAGGTGACGACGAGGCGATGTTTATCGACATGGACTTCGTGCGCTCCCTGGAGTACGGGATGCCGACCTGCTCCGGCATGGGCATGGGCATCGACCGACTGACCATGTTCATGACCAATCAGGCTTCGATCCAGGATGTGCTGTTCTTCCCGCAAATGCGCCCGGAGAAAAAGGTACAGCCCGACCCGATCGAATACTATGTGGCTATCGGTATACCGGCCGAGTGGGCCGAGGTACTGCAAAGAATGGGGTACATCACCGTAGACTCGCTCGGCAAACTGGTTCCCGGCAAACTGCACAACGACCTGTGCGGATTCAACAAGAAAAATAAACTCGGCCTGAGCGCTCCGTCACAGGAAGACGTGAAAAAATGGGTCGGCCAACAATAAGACTATAAACCGTTGCTGGCTCCGGAAACACGGTCTGCGTATCGCCATTTTGGTGGTCGTGACCACGGCAATGGTCCTGGCAAGGGTGGATCTGATCCCGCTGTGGATCTTTTACACCCTGCTGATCGCCATGCACGTCTGGATATTTTCCCGGATCGGAATACGGATTTATAAATGGACACAAAACAGAAACAATTAATACGAACAATGAGAGAAAAAATCGTTGCAGGTAACTGGAAAATGAATACCACCCCTGCTCAAGGCGTAGAACTGTTGAAAGGCGTTGCCGCCGGGATGAATGAAGTGTGTGATTGCGTGACGATGGTAGTGGCTCCGCCGTTTACCCATCTGAGCATGGTGGCCGAAGCGGCTAAAGGAACCAACATCCATGTCTCGGCACAAAACTGCGCGGCCGAAGCCAAAGGCGCCTACACCGGAGAGGTTTCGGCCCACATGATCGCCTCGCTTGGCGTGGAGTACGTAATCCTCGGCCACTCGGAACGCCGGGAATATTACGGCGAAACGAGCGAGACGCTGAACAAGAAAATGGTACAGGCCTACGAAAACAACCTGATCCCGATCTACTGCATCGGCGAGAAACTGGAAGAGCGTAAAAGTGGCACCCATTTTGATGTAGTACGCCAGCAGGTGGAAGAGGTGGTTTTCAATCTGAGCGCCGACCAATTCGCTAAACTGGTGATTGCTTACGAACCGGTCTGGGCGATCGGCACCGGCAAAACCGCTACCGCTGACCAGGCGCAGGAAATCCACGCGTACATCCGTGGCGTACTGGCGGAAAAATTCGGCGAAGCGGCCAACGATATCGCTATCCTGTACGGCGGAAGCGCCAATCCGGGCAACGCGGCCGAACTGTTCTCCAAACCGGACGTGGACGGAGGACTGATCGGCGACGCGTCGCTCAAACCGGACGATTTCATTGCCGTAGCGCAGGGCTTTGGGAAATGCTAAATCTATGTGAATTACAGCAATCGCTTCGACAATCTTTTGAAAGTTCGCTTTACTGATTTCCCCCGGCATGGGCTGTATGTACGTATAAATTATGGTGAGCAGGTTCTTTACAGACCTGCTCATTTTGAAAAAACAGATAAAAAAACAATAATTATGAAGGTATTCATCAAAACGGTAGCGGCAGTTTGTCTGGCTGCCGCGCTGGTGGGCTGTAAGAGCGGCACACCGAAAAAGGAGATCACCGCGGGGATGTGGACGATGACTTCCTGGATGGACGACGAGGGCGACGAAATGACCGTCACCCAAAACCGTCCGACCATGGAATTCACCGACGATTCACGGGTATACGGCAATGCCGGGTGCAACAATTTCAACGGAACCTACAAAATCGACGGCGATCAACTGACGGTCGATATGGGTGCGATGAACCTGAAAATGTGCCTGGATATGACCGTGGAAGACCGGATGGTGCGTCAGATGCCGAACGTGACCCGTTACGAGATCGACGGCAATCAGCTGATCCTCTTTAACAGCGCCGGCAGGGAGCTGTTCCGTTTTGACAATACGGTGAAACAAGATGCCAATAATCAATAATCTATTA
>JAJQAW010000011.1 GCA_021203585.1 Rikenellaceae bacterium | reverse complement strand
GTTCGGGAGTGTAATAGTCCTCGCAGCCAACTGCGGGGGAGTATGGTCGCCGATCGGGGACGTGACCACCATCATGCTGTGGGTGAAGGGAAATATTTCGACCGCACCCACCATCGTTCACCTGATTTTGCCCTCCCTGGTGTCGATGTTAATTCCGGTATTCATCGCCAACCGATTCCTGCACGGAATTTTGACCTCGCCCGAATATTACGACGAGATTCCCAAGCTCCAACAATTAATGTCCAAAAAAGAACGGTTATCGATCCTCATCCTGGGAATCGCCTGCCTGGTGTTTATACCGATTTTTAAATCCGTGACCCATTTACCTCCCTTTATGGGTGTCATGTTATCTCTGGGTATTCTGTGGGTTTATACCGAGGTGATGTACCAGCGGAACCAAAATATCGACGAGAGTTTGAAAGAACGGGTAAGCCAGGTACTGCGTCGAATCGACATGTCGACCATCCTCTTTTTCCTGGGAATTTTGCTTTCCATTGCCGCTCTGCAAAGCGCGGGGATACTGGCCGGTTTTGCCCAATTCCTCGACCAGAAGGTGCACAATCTCTACGCCATCAATACGTTGATCGGTATTCTTTCCTCCATCGTGGATAATGTTCCGTTGGTTGCGGCGACTATGGGGATGTATCCTGTTGCCGATGCCGTTTCCATTGCGGCTTCGGTCGATCCGGCCTATACGGCTGCTTTCGTACAGGACGGTACGTTCTGGCAACTGCTCACCTATTGCGCCGGTGCGGGCGGTAGCATACTCATTATCGGATCGGCTGCCGGAGTGGTCGTCATGGGGCTGGAAAAAATTCCGTTCGGCTGGTACCTGAAAAATATTTCCCGCATGGCGCTGAGCGGATATCTGGCCGGAGTTTTGGTGGATTGGCTGCAAACGCAGGTGTTTTAACCGCAGACCGGCTCGGTACTGCAGAACCGCTCGTTCGGTCTTACCGGTGGAACCTCGTTCGGAAGGAGGTTCGTCGCCGCAGGGGATAATTTTAAAGCTCGGTTTTCGGTCAAAACCGGCTTTGTCCCTGCTCCTGCTGCATTTCCCGCTGCCGGGCCGCCTCCAGAAAAGTTTCCGGAATGACCTGCCAATGATCCGGATTTTCCGGAACAATTTGCGGCTGCCGGGATAGCCATTGCAGCAGATGCTGTCGATAATCCCCGGGCAGGCGGTACAGAATCCGCTCTTCCAATTGGATTTCAGAGAGTCCTGTGCCTCGGGCCAATTGGTTATTCTCTTTGGACAGCCGGTGCGAATTCACCGCCACCGTATAGTACCGATCCCGATCGAAAGGACTACCGTCCGCCATGGCCGTAATCCGAATTCGCCGGCCTGGCGGACGGGAAACATCCACCCGATAGCATATTCCCTCCGCTTCGTCCAGGTGGTAGACCGCTGTGCGAAGTTGTAAATCTCCTTCACGTCCGCGCTGCATCCGCAACAGATTGTCGGTCGTTCGACGCATCGTGCTGTACCGCATGGCGTAGACATATTCCAGGTATTGTTCGATTTCTTTTCCGGACAGGGAGACGGCAACCAGTTGATTCTCATAACGAAATCGGCGTAGTATATCGCGTGGAGTAATCCGCCCGGCTATCAGGGAATCGCCGGAAACGGGACAGGCAAACAAGGAAATCCGGCATCCGGCCGCTTCCCGTTGAAAGCGGTGCAGCCATCCGGTATAGCTCGACGGACCGTAAAAGGCTTCCCGTTGCCGGAGGGTTTCGGTGATCCGGCTAACGGGGGCGCTGAAATAAGCGTGGAAACTGTCGGAGAGTTCCTGCAGGCGATCCAGGTATTCGGCATCCGCCGGAAAACCGGCAATATCGACCGTACGGACTGTAAAATCGGAAGCACAGGTAAAGTCCGCCACGCCGATGTATCGGCCTGTGGTACCCAAATTGACGACCGTTACCGTATCCCCTTGTACATTGACCAGGCGGCAGGTTTCCGGCTCCCGGCCGAAGGCCGTTACGACCAGCGGGAATCCCGCGCGAGCCGCGATACTTTCCAGAGAGGTATTGCGATCCGGAAGCAGCAGCAGCCGAACCAAATGGTCGGAAGAACTCGGGGCGGATACCGGTTCGGATTCCTCACCGAGGAGTTGAAAAGCAATTCCGTTTCGATGGAAAAACGGCTCCTCGGCCCCGATATGCCGGAATATTCGGGAAGAAATATCCTGCGGATACAGGGAATAAGGAGGTCTGGGTTCGAGGCCGCAAGCCACATGGGCGAAAAACTCATCGCCCATGGCCCGACGGTGCGAGCGAATGTAGCTCATCGCACGGACCATGGAGCCCTCCGGCCATCCGCCCCATACGGGATCCTGTCCGAAGGGATGCTACTGGAAGTTGGCCGTAAAAACAACCCGGACAGGCTTCACCGGTTCGGTTTCCTGCGCCTTGGCAACCCTGCAGCATGTTAATAAAATGCTGATAAAAATCATTTTCCGCATAATCCAAATGTAATAATTTTTGACTAAATTCACCTGATAATTCGGATTTCAAATGCTCCTGTCCATACTTTATTATACCATACTGATTTTGTTTCTGATCGTTTACGGGATTTTTATTTCGCTGGTGTGGTTGTTAACCGTATGGTGGGATAAGCAAAAGCGCATCATTGCCGCTACGACCTATGTACACGCCATGATGTTGTTCTGGCTTTCTCCGGGGTGGAAAATCGAGGTGCGCGGCAGGGAAAATTACAACCGGCGGAAGCCTTATGTAATGATCTGCAATCATCAGGGAATGTTCGATATTCCGTTGATCTACGCCATCCGGCCCAATACCCGGTGGGTGGCGAAAAAGGAATTGATCAAAATGCCGTTCGTGGGCCATGCGTTGTTGATACACGGGGATATTCTGATTCGGCGTGGGGAAGCGGCCAGCGCGCGGCACATACTGAAAAAGGCTGGAGCGGAACTGGAAAAAGGGGTGTGTGTAACGATTTTTCCGGAAGGAACGCGGTTGCGGTCGGGAAAAATGAACCGGTTTCACGAGGGAGCTTTTTTGCTGGCTAAAAGGGCTGGCGTGGAGATACTTCCGGTGGTATTGGACGGTACGGCGGATGCTTTCAACGGTTGGAAACAAGTACATCCGCATAAATTCCGGCTGCACGTGTTGCCGCCCATCCCGGTGGAGACGGTAAAAAGTACAGGAGTAAAGGAATTGGCCGCCCTGGCGCGTGATAGGGTGCTGGCCGAGCATCGAGAAATGCGCCCGGAACTCTATCGGGAATAACTTTCGGACCAAAGGAAGCGCAAAAATTTTTGGGTCGCTTTTTTTAACCGACGCCAAACCGAGCGGCACCGAGCCGGCTTGAATGCCCGAGGTGCGAAGGAATAAAATCCCGAAGGGGCAACCATCCAGGC
>JAJQAW010000016.1 GCA_021203585.1 Rikenellaceae bacterium | reverse complement strand
ACCCTGGAGCTGGCCCGCGCTCATAAGGACACTACGTTCATTTCGAAATGGAAGAATAGGCCGGAGCAGGTAAAAGCTTCTTTCCTGGAGCGGTTCTGGTATGAAAAAGAGGGTTACCTGGCTGATTATGTCGGAGAAGAGGGGCAAAATATACAGATTCGTCCCAATCAGATTTTGGCGTGTTCCCTGCCGCATACGATGTTAAGCGAAGATCAGATCAACAAGATCATTCAAACGGTGAAACAGCATTTGTTGACACCGAAAGGACTCAGGACACTTTCCCCCCGTGATCCGCAGTACGAAGGACGTTACGAAGGTTCCCAGTCCGTGCGTGACAGCCAATACCATCAGGGCACGGTATGGCCCTGGCCGTTGGAACACTATGTAAAAGCGTGTTTCGACCTGAAAGGCAACAGTTTCCTTTGGCAGGCGGAAGAGATGTTAAGCAATTTTGTCGAAGATATGACCATCGCCGGTATCGGCAGCATATCGGAGATTTACGACGGCGATCCGCCGCACCATCCGCGGGGTGCGATCTCTCAGGCGTGGAGTGTAGGTGCACTGTTAAGAATCCACGAGATGATTGAAAAAAGGAAAGGGTAGTTTTAATTTAACAAGTACAGGCGGATATTCGAAAAGGTTTCGACTTCCGCTTAAAAAAGTCATGAAGGAAATGGTATGAGAGTATTGATGTTTGGGTGGGAATTTCCGCCGCACATAGCTGGAGGGCTGGGCACAGCCTGTTACGGACTGACGCGGGGATTGGCCAAGCAGAATGTGGACGTCAAGTTTGTGGTTCCGCGTGCTTATGGCGACGAGAACCAACGCTATGCACGGATTCTGAACGCCAGCGATGTGGAAGCGCTGTACGGGGCTAATTTCGGCGAGGATTTCTGGAAACAACTCACGATGATCCACATCGACTCCAACCTGGTGCCCTACATTGCGCCGGAGGAGTTTATGCACGAGTCGAAGAGTTGGCAGAAGGATCGGACGGAGGTCTGGAGAGACGTGTGGAAAGAACGTTACGTTTTTTCCGGCAAATACGGTGCGAACTTAATGGAAGAAGTAGCGCGGTATGCGCTGGTGGCAGCCCAAGTAGCCCGCGATCTGGAGGGTCAGTTCGATGTAATTCACGCGCACGATTGGCTGACCTATTATGCCGGTATGGCGGCCAAAGCTGTTTCCGGTAAGCCGTTGGTGGTGCATATCCACGCCACCCAGTTCGACCGGAGCGGGGATACTTCGGGACCGGTGTACGAAATCGAAAAGGCGGGCATGAACGCGGCCGATCGGGTGATCTCGGTGAGCCACCTGACTCGCCGAATCGTGATCGAGAAGTACGGCATCGCGCCGGAAAAAGTAGTGACGGTGCACAATGCCGTAGAATTTGGAACCGACGGGTGTGAAAAACTGGAAAGAGGGGTGGACGACAAAATCGTCACGTTCCTGGGGCGGATCACTTACCAGAAAGGCCCGGATTATTTCGTGGAGGCGGCCGCCAAGGTCCTCGATCGGGTCCCCAACGTGCGGTTCGTGATGGCCGGAAGCGGCGATATGCTGCACCATGTGATCCGCCGCGTAGCCAAATTGGGGATTGCCGACCGCTTCCACTTCACCGGATTCCTCAAGGGCGACGAGGTACAGCAGATGTTTGCCCTGAGTGATGTCTATATCATGCCCTCGGTATCGGAACCCTTCGGGATTTCGCCGCTGGAAGCCATGCGTTCCAATGTGCCGGTCATCATCTCCAAGCAATCCGGGGTCGCCGAAGTGCTGAAATATGCGGTCAAGGTCGATTACTGGGATGTGGACGCCATGGCCGATGCCATTTACGGGCTGATTACTTATCCCGCCCTGTCCAGGATGTTCATCGCTCGGGGACAGGAAGAAGTCAACACACTTAAATGGGACAAAGCTGCCGGACATGTAGCGGCTGTGTATCAATCAGTATTGTAACGTTACGCCGTTTCGGGCAGTTGTCTCCCCAAAACCGGAATAGCTATTAAAGAAGTATTCAAAGTATGAAAAGCATTTGCATCTATTTTCAGGTTCACCAACCTTACCGGCTGAAAAAATATCGTTTTTTCAATATGGGCAAGGATCATTACTACCTCGAAGATCTGGCCAACCGTTCGATCCTGCGCAAAGTGGCCGAACGGTGCTACCTGCCGATGAATGAACTGTTGCTCAAACAACTCAAGAAAAAAGGATCGGCCTATAAAGTCAGTTTTTCGATTTCCGGAATCGCGATCGAACAATTCAAAGAATATGCTCTGGAAGTGTTGGAAAGTTTCAAAGCTCTGGCTAAAACGGGGAAAGTCGAATTCCTGGCCGAAACTTATTCGCACTCCCTGGCTTCGCTCTGTTGCAAAGACGAATTTGTCACGCAGGTGGAACGCCACAGCAAGCTGATCGAAGAGGAATTCGGACAACGGCCCACGGTGTTCCGCAATACGGAATTGATTTATTCGGATGAAATCGGTTCATGGGTAGCCGATATGGGCTACAAAGCGATGTTGGCCGAAGGAGCAAAACATATTTTGGGATGGAAAAGCCCGGATTTTGTCTATGCGAACGATATCAATCCGCGGCTGAAACTGCTGCTCCGCAACTTCAAACTGAGCGACGACATTGCCTTCCGGTTCTCGGACCGGGATTGGGGAGAATGGCCGCTGACAGTCGATAAATACGTGGACTGGCTTACCCTGGAGGGTGTTCCCGGCGATGTGATCAATCTGTTTATGGATTATGAAACCTTTGGTGAGCACCAATGGGCGGAGACCGGGATTTTCGAATTTATGAAATACCTGCCCGAACAGGCTTTAAAAACCAAAAAACTGGAATTCCTGACTCCCTCCGAAGTGGCCGATAAATATCAGCCGGTGTCGGTACTGCATACCCCACACCCCTTCTCCTGGGCGGACGAGGAACGCGACGTTACCGCTTGGCTGGGAAACGAATTGCAGAATGAAGCATTCCATAACCTATACGATTTGCGGGAGCGGGTACACGCGGTCAACGATCCGAACCTGAACCATGTCTGGGACTTTCTGCAAACTTCGGATCATTTTTATTACATGGCTACCAAATGGTTCTCGAACGGCGATGTGCACAGTTATTTCAATCCGTACGACACGCCCTATGAGGCATTTATCAATTATATGAACGTTTTCAGCGATTTTGCCCGTGAGGTGGACCTGAAATACGAACAGAGAATGATTTCGCCGCAGGATGCGGTAGAAAAAGTCCTTACGGTAAAGGCGGCGGTAAAGAAAGCGGCCGTTAAAAAAAGTTCCGAGAAAAAAACTACCGAGAAAAAAGCCGCTCCTAAAAAAAACCGCGGCGGCTAAAACAGCACCTGTAAAAACCAAGTCAGACCCAGCAAACAGGCCGCGGCCTACA
>JAJQAW010000246.1 GCA_021203585.1 Rikenellaceae bacterium | reverse complement strand
ACAAATTTTCCAGGTCGTATTTCGAGGGCCCGCCGCATATGAGGCGAGGCACCACCTCGATGCCGTACCGCGACATAATTGCTGCGGAAATTCCTACCGTTCCCGGACGCTTACGCACAATGCGCCGTTCCAGCAAACCGTCTTTTCGTTCGACGTATTTGATGTCTTCCCGATGGTAGGTGACATTGATATAGGCCGGATCATAAACCTTTAGTGATTCTATGGTATCGAAAATAGAGCTGATATTTTCTCCTTTTAAGGGCGGTAATAACTCGAAAGCAAACCGTGTTTGTCCGGTTTCGAGCGCCTGCCTTAGCGTTTCAGTAACTTTCATTCGGTGTTTTTAATTTGCCCCAAAGATACGTTATTTCGTTCAAAAAACGTTAAAAGGAAATACTCCGGCTTCCGAGTTTTGGAGTGGTATTTTCGTATTTCTTAGGAATTACTTAGAAAAATTAAGAAATAATTAGAAAGCGTTAAAAAACGCATTAAAAACGAAAATCGTAAGGCAAAAGGTTATACTTTTGGTATGGTCATTATGGAAGACCGATTAAAATAAAGCTCGATGAAGAGGATAAAAAAATACTACGGGAAGGTGACAGCGGCGAGTTTATCGATGCTCATGGCCACCTCCTTGATCGCGCAAAAGCCCGTTCCCCCGGTGCAGCGCGAAGCCGGAAAATTAACTTACACCATTCGGGAAAACGGCGACCGGGTTCCGGATTATTCTTATGCCGGTTACGAATTATCCGAAAAAAAAATACCGTTAGTTCCCAATAAAATTTTCGTTCAATCGGTCGAGGGCGACGCTACGGAATTGATCCAGTCCGCCATCGACTATGTCTCTTCCCTTCCCTCGGATGCTTCCGGTTTTCGAGGAGCGGTATTGCTCGATCACGGCACCTTTGAGGTGGCCGGCCAGTTGTGGATACGCACCGGTGGGGTTGTTTTGCGCGGCATGGGTTTCGGACCCGGCGGTACTACACTGTATGCGACCGGAAATGCCCGCGAAACGGTGATTAATATAAAGGGCGCGGACGATGCGGTCACCGGACAACCGTTGGAAATTACGGATGAATATGTACCGGTCAATGCGCAGAGTCTGACAGTTGCTTCGACCGAAGGTCTACAAGTAGGCAGCCGGATTATGGTCTACCGCGTGGGAGGGGAGTCGTGGATCGCGCAACTGGGTACCGGTGGGGATAAGGTGGGCAATCTGGATTTCTATTTTGACCGTACCGTGACCGGAATCCAGCGCAATACGATCAGTCTGGATGTCCCGTTGACCAATTCCATCGCTCGGGAAGAGAGCGGTGGCGTGGTAATACCCTACACCTGGCCGGGAGTTATTTCTCAAGTCGGAGTGGAATTCCTGAACATCGTCTCTCGGTACGATCCCTCCAATCCGAAGGATGAAGAGCATGCCTGGTACGGCATACACATGCAATCCGTGGAGAATGCCTGGGTTCGGCAGATCGAATTCAAACACCTGGCCGGTTCGGCTGTGGTCCTGGAAAACCGCACTTCTAAAATCACGGTTCGGGATTGCATCTCCCTAAAACCGATCTCGGAAATCGGCGGCGGTCGCCGGTATACTTTTTATACCATGGGGCAGATGACCCTGTTTCAACATTGTTATTCGGAATACGGTTACCACGATTTCATCGCCGGAAATACCACTCCGGGTCCGAATGCTTTCGTACAGTGCCGTGCCGAAGAGCCTCATTTCTTTAGCGGCGCTCTGGGCAATTGGGTCAACGGACTACTCTTGGACGACGTATACATCAACGGTAATATGCTGGGTTTTCAGAATCGTGAAAATGACGGCAACCAGGCCGGGTGGACCGGCGCCAACAGTCTGATGTGGAATTGTCAGGCTTCTGTGCTCCTGAATTACCAGCCCCCGGGCGCGGCCAACTGGGCCTTCGGTTGCTGGGCTCAGGTCAAGGGAACCCCGTCTTTCGACCCGAACAACCACATCTCTCCGCGCAGTTTCTTTTATGCGCAATTGTCGCAACGGCTCGGCCGAAGTGTCTTAGCACAGGGCCGTATTATGCCGATCGAAGGGAATGCTTCAACCAGTCCTTCCATTGAGGTAGCCCGCCAGCAATCTTTGGATGCCCTGGAACCGGAAGTGACTCTGATCGACTGGATTCGCCGGCAAAAAACGCCTGAAAGCGCTTTGATCGTGGCCGGAGTTCCCGATCAATCCATCTTACCGAAAATGAAACCGGTTGACAGCGGTTCGCCGTTTTCTCTGAAAAACGGATGGCTCGTCCGGGAAAATAAAGTGGTTACCGGAGGAACTCAAAGTGTGAGGTGGTGGAGCGGAAGCGATAAACCGTTAGGCATTGCTCAGGCTACCGCTCATTTGACTCGTTATGTCCCCGGCCGCAGAGGACACGGTTTGACCGACGAACTGGATCTGATGACAGACCGGATGGTGGAGCGCAACATAGCCGTAACCGAATTCAAATACGCCTTGTGGTACGATCGCCGCCGGGACGATCACCAGCGATTCCGCCAGATGGACGGGGAGGTCTGGACTCCTTTCTATGAACTTCCGTTTGCCCGCAGCGGAGAAGGGCGTGCTTGGGACGGTTTAAGCAAATACGACCTGACCCGTTTCAACAACTGGTATTTTAAGCGTTTGGCCGAATATGCCCGTTTGGGGAGGGAAAAAGGGTTGGTGCTGTTCAACGAGCACTACCAACAGCATAATATCCTGGAAGCCGGGGCCCATTACGTGGACTTCCCCTGGCGCCCCGCCAATAACGTCAACGGAACGCCGATGGTGGAACCGGTGAACTTCGCCGGTGAAAAACGGATTTTCTATGATTTACAGTTTTATGATGTCTCGGATCCGGATTATGCGGCATTGCACCGGGGTTACATTCGGCACCAATTGGAAAACTTTCCGGAGGGCACCGGCGTAATCCATGCCACGAGCGCCGAATATACCGGTCCGTTTCATTTCGTGGAATTCTGGCTGAAAACCATAGGAGAGTGGGAAAAAGAAACGGGAAAAAAAGCGTTGGTGGCGCTCAGTGCCCCCAAAGATGTGCAGGATCGGGTATTGGCCGAACCGGCATTGGCTTCGATTGTGGATATCATCGACATTCGTTATTGGTCGGAAGGTGAGGATGGATTGAATGCCCCTGAAGGAGGGATCCACCTGGCCCCGCGCCAACACGTTCGCATAAACAGCGGGGGAAAGAGTGGAAAAATCACCGAAAAAACGGTCAACCGTGCCGTCCGCCGTTACCGCGAAGAAAATCCCGGTAAAGCCGTGACCTATTATTCGACCAATTACCAGCAAAATGCCTGGGGAGCATTTATGGGAGGTGCATCGTTAGCAGCCCTGCCCCGAATTCAGGTTCCGGGATTTCTCGAAGCTGATGCGGCC
>JAJQAW010000224.1:921-3407 GCA_021203585.1 Rikenellaceae bacterium | reverse complement strand
CGATAATCGGATCGTCCGGCGCGAAATCATGGTTCACTCCACCGTCCACAACCAGAAAGTCAAACCCATGCTGCCGCACCAGAAAGTTAATCCCCGCCCCGCCTTTCCAGAAATTCAGGATCATCTGATAGGTAATCTCCTGCGGCGAAAGACTGATGTTCTCCTCGGCCACCCCATGATCCCCCGCAAAAACAATATGAGTAGGACGCTTAAGGGAAGGTTCCAGCGTCTGCTGAATCCACCCCACTTGCAAAGCCAGTTCTTCCAGCATTCCCAACGATCCCTTGGGTTTGGTCAGGTTGTCGATTTTCTGTTGCAGAAAAGGAACGATCTTTTCATCCGGTTTACTTATCGTATATTTTTCCATCGGTTCAATAAGGTTAGACATCGTACTTAAAAACTATTTCACCCGGACAGTCAAGCCTGAAACAATTAAAAAAACTTCATCGGCTGCACCGGCGATAAACTGGTTCAGCCATCCCTGCAGATCGGCAAATTTGCGCTGTATATCGTTGGAAGACATTTCACCCATCCCGATTTCATTGGTAATGAAAATAAACCGGGCATCCTGTGCAGTCAACCGAAGAAATTCCTCCTTCAACTGAGCCAGCGATGCCTCCACATCCGCCTCCAGATCAAAAAAATAATTGGTTGCCCACAGCGTAACACAATCCACCAGAACCGTTTTACCGGTTAGCTCGTGTCTGCTGAGGGATTTTTCTTCTTCGATATTAATCCACTCCGCTCCCCGTTCGGCCCGATGCCGCTCGATACGCCGGCGGTGTTCCTCATCCCAAACGCGGGAAGTGGCCAGGTAAACCGGATTCGCCGATTCGGCCAAAGCCATGCGCTGTCCGTATCCGCTTTTTCCGGAACGCTGTCCGCCGGTAATCAGGGTCATTTTTTTTCTCATGGCCGGAATAGGTGTTTGAATTCATCCGCAAACTGCCGTGAAAGTCCGCTGCTGTTATCTATGGCCTCTCCGACGACGATCATCGTGGTCAGGGTCAGTTTATTTTCCCGTAAAATCCGGGCCAGATCCTTCAATTGTCCCCGGTATATCCGTTCATCCGGCCAGGTCAGTTTATAGCAGGCGGCCACCGGAGTTTCCGGAGGGTAGTGCTCCAACAGTTCCCGTTGAACCTCCTCGCCCATCGAGGCGCTGAGAAAAATACACATCGTACTCTGCGAACGGGCCAGCAGATGCAGTTTCTCTTTTTCCGGCATCGGCGTACGCCCCTCTCCACGGGTAAGGATAATGGTTTGTACCCGTTCGGGAATGGTAAACTGGGAGTTCAACGCCGCGGCCGCGGCCTGGAAGGATGAGATACCCGGCGTAATATGGTACGACATTCCGTGCCAGTCGAACAGCGCCATTTGTTCCTGAATCGCCCCGTAGATGCACGGGTCGCCCGTATGCAGGCGCACCACCAGTTTACCGTCGTCATAAAACCGTTTCATCCACTCGAACTGTTCGTTCAGTTCCATTTCCGCCGAACTCCTCACCACCGCATCCGGTTTGGCGCAGTGCGTCAACTCGATCGGTACCAGGCTTCCGGCATACAGAATCAGATCGGCATGCTCCAGAAACTGCCGTCCCCGTACGGAGACCAAATCCGGATCACCCGGCCCGGCCCCCACAATTTCGATGTGTCCCTTCCGCACAGCCTTGCGGTCCATCGCCACGGCAAACGTAAAGTCATTTCCTTCCGAGAACCGTCCTTTTTGCTTCTCCACCAGCAGCGGTCCGTTATCCGCGCTTTTCAAAGCGGCCGCCTCCGCGACACCTGCGACGGTAGTCACTTCCATCACTTTTTCCGACGGATTGGGAACCTCGATATCTTTCAATTCATCGGCCGTATAGATGTTCACGGGAACCCGCCCGAACCTTTCCGACAACTCCCGCACGAGCGGTTCGTCTTTTTTCAAATCGATCGTAGAGATATCGACCACCGATTGGGTGCTGATACGATTTTCGGCCAGATAACCCTCTATGTAATCCACAATCCCGTCGATCCGGCACTCTTTCCGGCATCCCACCCCCAAATGCAGGACCGCAGGCCGATAGTACAACACCGGAAAATTGCCCGTATCGTACAACCTGGGGGACACCACAATCAACAACCCGTAGCGGGCTAGGTCAATCCGTTCGAATTGGTAATACACATCGACATGGGCCGGTTTGGTCCGTTCCAGATAAGCCGTTCCATCGTCCCGGACTTCGAGCAGAACCGCAGTGGGCCGTTCATTGACAAAATCCGCGATCATGGAATTTAACTCTCCGTCCGTTTCCGTTTTCCAACCGAATCGTTCGCCTAAAATATCCAGCGGCCACAGTCCCGTATTGTCGCTTCGGGTGGTAATCACCGGTTCGGCCTGCAGGGTACGGGCCACCCGCTGAGTGAGTTCATTAGCCCCCCCGACATGCCCCGATAATACGGAATTGGCAAAACGGCCGGTGGTATCGATTCTCACCACCGCCGGAT
>JAJQAW010000224.1:0-911 GCA_021203585.1 Rikenellaceae bacterium | reverse complement strand
CGCGGGATCGGTGTGGTTATCCCGTATATGCGGTGCGATGGTCCGCACGCAAATTCCCAGGGCACCGATAAACAACAAGGAATCGTGCGAATGAAACACTTCCGCGACACATTCACTCACGGAAGCAATGGAGGTGAATTCCGTTGTTTCTCCTTTCACATACACTCCCGCACCGGGAAATTCCCCGGCCAGTCTGCGTGCCACGGGCAAGGCAGACAGGGTGGTGGCTATAATGGCTGTTCGATTCATAATTTGATTGCTTGCATCACTTCAATCGGATTGAAGTCATTCACTTTAACCGACATACATTCACCTGCACGGAATCCGGCAGACCTCAGTGCCGACATAAACTGATTACGGGTATCTTCCGAAACCGCATTGAAAACGACGATTGCCCCCGGATTCATCACCGGAGCAATTTTTTCCAGTATTTCCCGCATTTTACCGCCGTGCCCCCCGATAAATACGGCATCCGGAGGCGGATATGCGCAAATATCCGCAGTCAGAAAATCCCCGGTGACGGGAAGGATTCCGGGCGCACCGAACTTTTGCATATTGGCCCGTATAATTTCCCCGCACGATTCCCGCTTTTCAAAGGCGACGATATCCAGATGCGGAAATTGCAGTTTGGCCTCGATGGACACCGATCCGGTACAGAAACCGATATCCCAAAATACGTTCCTCTCCCGCAAGTCGAGACTATGGAGCGTGGCCAGCCGTACCGGCATCTTGGTGATCATCCGCTGCCGCCCGTCCAGCAAATGAAACTCGCTGTCCGGAATACCGAAAGGCCGGTAGCGGGCTTTACTGCGAATGAGTATCAGGTTATTGGGAGAGGAGAATTCCATTCCGAACAGTTCTTCCACGGTGCAAACCGTAATTTTTTCCTCCGCACCACCCAAATGTTCCCC
>JAJQAW010000081.1 GCA_021203585.1 Rikenellaceae bacterium | reverse complement strand
GCTGCTGCGATGCACTGAGGCAGACCGGCGAAGTCGATATGATCCACCTCACTTTCCGGCCTTCCGGAGCGCGGGCTTTTTTCGGTATGCCGCTGCTGGAAACACAAAATCTCACAATTTCTGTGGATGCCCTGTCGGATAAGCTCTTGGAGGAATTGAAAGAGCGGCTGTTCGAAACTTCTGATACCGGAGAATCTGTTCGTATGATGGAAGAGTACCTGATCCGACGGCTCACCGTATCGAAAGCGTACAATTTCGACCGCATGGATGCAGTCATACGGGCTATCGACGCCGGAGTAAGCGACATCTCGCACCTGGCGGATATCAGTTGTTTGGGGTATAGACAGTTCTGGCGTATTTTTTCGGAATATGTCGGTATGAATCCCAAGGATTTTATCCGGATTGTCCGCTTCCACCGTACGCTCCATACCAAACGGATTCATCCGGAAATGTCGTTGGCCCGACTGGCGGTAGAATGCGGCAGTTACGATCAGTCACACCTGACGCGGGAATTTAAATGTTTTTCCGGTTTTACTCCGTCGGAGTATTTTTCGATCTGCGATCCTTATTCAGACTACTTTGGATGACCCACGGACCTGCGGTAAAATAGTTTATGTCCGTTTTATCCAATACATCCGCAGGCCGACCCACTACTTTTGCATCGTGTTTAATTTAAAGTAAACAAACGATGGAAAGACTGGTTGCGTTTATTGAGATTCCGGCTGCCGATTTCAACCGGGCGGTAAAATTTTACGAATCCTTATTGAGGATCAAACTGAAGACCGTGGACTTCGGCCACGAAAAAATGGCTTGTTTCCCGGATGAACAAGGGGTCTGCCCGGGAAGCATTTCCTGGTCGTCAGCAATCGATTTTCGACCTTCGGGACAGGGTGTTTTAGTAAGCCTGCTCTGCGAGAACCTGGAGGAAGCCCTGCAATATACCACCGGGCATGGCGGGAAAGTGATTACGTCAAAAACGAAAATCGAGGCTGAGAACCGGGGATATTTTGCGACAATTCTGGATTGCGAAGGAAATCGTATCGGCTTATATTCCGTAAATTAATTGTCAATGAGTGCATCTTTTACCGGTAGTCTCAACGGGCTGCCGGTTTTTTATTGGAAGCGTATGGGATCCTCAGGAAGTTCCCTGTCCGTACCCGGCTTTATAGTTCGATTTCCCGTTGGGGATTATTTCACAGACAGACCTAATAGAATCTTACGGCAGAGGGATGTAATCGTAATTCTAAGGTTACTGTCTACGATTTTTTTCACTTCCAGAGAAATGTCGGTGAAAATTACCGTACATGCCGAATAAAATGTCTCCGTCCGATAAAAAGTAAATTGATTCTTTATCTGCATGGTCATGGTACGCGGGGCAGGATAAAGGATGCGGAGTTCCTGCGAGCGAGGCATACTGACGGAACCTTTTCATGGTACACATTTTGAAGAATAAAAGGTAAAACAAAATAAAAGATTACTTTTGCACTATGAAAAACGAGAAAGATATGCGGGAAAATCTTGAAGCTGAGGAGTTTGTAGGTACAGAGCCGAATTTCGAAGCCGATGACCAGTTCGAGGGTGGAAATGACACGGCTGACAATGTGTCAGATGACGAGCTGGCCAATGTTGTCAATCCGGCACAAGTGGCAGAAGAAACCGATTGGAAGGACAAATATGTGCGCCTGCAAGCGGAATTCGACAATTACCGCAAGCGCATCCTCAAGGAAAAGATGGATTTGATCACGACGGGTTGTAAGGATGTCATCGTTCCGATTCTTTCGGTACTGGACGACTTCGACCGGGCGGTCGAGGCGATGGACAAATCGGACAATATCGATTCGGCCCGCGAAGGGATGAAATTGATCCGCCAGCGACTGATCGATACGCTCAAACAAAAGGGCGTTTGCGAGATCGAAGCCAACGGTCAGGAACTGGACACCGACCTGCATGAGGCGGTTGCCAAATTCCCGTCCGAAGATCAAAAAGGAAAAGTGATCGACACGGTGCAAAAGGGATATAAATTGAAAGACAAAGTCATCCGTTTTTGTAAAGTGGTCGTAGGAGAATAAGCGAACAATGGCAAAAAGAGACTATTACGAGGTATTAGGCGTTTCCAAAGATGCGAGTGCCGACGAGATTAAAAAGGCTTACCGCAAAGCGGCGATCAAATACCACCCGGATAAAAACCCGGGGGATGCGGAGGCGGAAGAAAAGTTTAAAGAGGCGGCAGAGGCCTACGACGTACTGAGTTCACCCGATAAAAAGGCGCGTTACGATCAGTTCGGACATGCCGGCATGAGCGGTGCGGCCGGCGGCGGCGGTGGATTCGAAGGCTTTGGAGGTGGTTTTACGATGGAAGATATCTTCGGTCGTTTCGGGGATATTTTCGGCGGCCATTTCGGCGGTTTCAGTGGGTTTAGCGGAGCACAGCAAGGCGGCAAACGAGTCAACCGCGGGTCCGATCTGCGCATCAAAGTCAAACTCTCGCTCAAAGAGATCGTCAACGGCACGGAGAAAAAACTCAAGATCAATAAGCTGATCGCCTGCGATGTGTGTAACGGTACCGAAGCCAAGAATCCGGATGCCTATAAAACCTGTCCTACCTGTAACGGATCCGGATATGTAACCCAGGTGGTCAATACCTTCTTTGGAGCTACGCAAACTACTCAAGTTTGTCCGACCTGCCACGGGGAGGGAAAAGTGATCACCGAACCTTGCGAAAAATGCAAGGGCGAGGGCGTAGTCAAAGGCGAAGAGGTGGCGACCATTAAAATACCGCCCGGAGTGGGAGAGGGTATGCAATTAACCGTTGCCGGAAAGGGCAATGCTGCCCGTCACGGAGGCGTGAACGGCAATCTGCTGGTGCTTATCGAAGAGGAAAACGATCCGAATTTCACCCGAGATGGAAACGATTTGATTTACAGCCTCAATATTTCGGTGCCGCAGGCCATTTTGGGCGACAGTGTGGAAATTCCCACGGTCGATGCGAAGGCCAAAATCAAAATCGAACCCGGAACGCCGACCGGCAAAGTACTACGCCTCAAAGGCAAGGGCATTCCGGATGTGAACGGCTATGGAAAAGGCGATTTATTGGTGATCGTGAACGTTTACATTCCCAAATCCCTTACCTCCGAAGAGAAAAAACTGGTTGAAAAATTAAAAGATGCGAAAAGTTTTCGTCCGGATGCCGGGAAGAAAGAACAGAATATTTTCGATCGAATGCGGAATTTCTTCCGATAGAACCGCTTGGAAAGAAGGTGCTAAAGCACCTTTTTTTCTTTTTCTTCCTCCTCTTCTTGTCTCTGCAGTTGATCATTCCAGAATATCTGGTGACAACTCAGCATGATCCAACAGTTTGATACGTCAATTGGCATTTCTACGGATGAACATCCGACATACGATATTTGTAATAT
>JAJQAW010000237.1 GCA_021203585.1 Rikenellaceae bacterium | reverse complement strand
GACCTACACGGCTACTTCTACCTCCATTTCGGTAACCCTGGAGGGGGGCAATACGGCTTATGTGACCGACGAGTACGATTGTTTTCCTTTTGCCTACAGCGACGGTTGTTTCCATTTCATCGATAACATACTTTAAAGGAAACCGATAAAACTTACATATGAAGCTAAAGATCTATATACTTACAGCCTTGCTGTTTCTGGGTGCGGAGATGGCATGGGCCCAAACCGTGCTCACGGGAAACGTGACCGAGAACAACAATGGCAAACGGGTTCCGCTACCGGGCGCCAACGTTAACTTGATGAATGCACAAAATCGTTCCATTGGAGGAACGATAGCCGGACAGGACGGAAATTACCGCCTGGTGGTTCCGGCCAACGAGCGTAATCTGACGCTGGTTTATTCCTTCATCGGTATGGAAAGTCAATCCATACCCTATACCGGCCAGCAGACCCAAAACGTCCACCTGCTGCCCAGTGTGGAGAACATCGAAGAGGTGGAAGTATACGGCCGCCGCATCGAGCGGAACGATATGGGGATCTCTCAACGGGAGATGGTAAACGCCACTCAGAAAGTGTCGATGGAAGAGCTCATCGCGACCTCTCCGGTAACTTCCATCGAGGAAGCGCTCCAGGGAGCTCTGGGAGGATTGGATATCATCACCGGAGGAGGCGACCCGGGAGCGCGCAGCTCGATGCGTATTCGGGGTACCAATTCACTGAACACCTCGGCCGAACCGCTGATCATTATCGACGGCGTACCGTATAATACCGATATCGACGACGATTTCGATTTCTCGACGGCCAACGACGAGGACCTGAGTGTGCTGTTGAACATTTCGCCGGCTGACATCGAATCGATCGAAGTGCTCAAGGATGCCGCCGCTACCGCGATCTGGGGTTCTCTCGGGGGAAACGGGGTACTGGTGATCACGACCAAAAAAGGAACCGTCGGAAAAACCAGTTTCCAGTATTCGTCTAAATTTACCGCTAAATTCGAGCCGAATACCATTCCCATGCTGCACGGAAACGAATATACGGCGCTGATGCAGGAAGCTATCTGGAACAGCGCCAATTATGTGGGTCTGGGCAATTCGAGCACTTACCTGAATCTGTTGTTCAATACGCCGGAGATCGGGTACGATCCCGATTGGACCTATTTCAACGAGTACAATCAGGACACGGACTGGCTCAAAGAGATTACCAAAACACCTGCTTTTACCTACGACAACAGTTTCTCCATGCGGGGAGGCGGTGACCGGGCGCGCTATTACTTTTCGCTGAACCATGTCAGAGAAGACGGTACGACGATCAACAACTCCAAAAAAACGCTCGGAACTTCGCTCAACATTTCTTACGATTTCTCCAGCCGCCTGACCTTCGATGTGGATTTCTCCTATTCGCAGGCCGACCACGATACGGCATGGAACGGCGGTACCGAAACCACCCGCAGCGAGGCCTTCAAGAAAATGCCCAACAAATCGCCCTACTACATCGATCCGCAGACCGGAGAACGCACCGATACCTATTTTTCGCGGCAGGCGGCAAACAGTTTCGAAGGTGAATTTACAGTTAGCAGTAAAAAAGCCTCGAATTTCAATCCGCTGGCCATGGTGAACGACAGTTTTAACAAGACGTTGAGCCGGGAAGCCCGTATTAAATTCAATCTTACCTACAAAATTCTTCCCGATTTGCGCTACCAGGGTTGGGTCTACCTGAAAGCCTCCACTTCCAAGAACCGTAAATTCCTGCCGCAGTCCGCTACCGGGGTGATCTGGACCAATACCTATGCCAATCAAAGTTCCGACGCACTCTCCGATGCGCTGGATATGCAGACGGAAAATAAAATTACCTACATAAAATACTGGGACAACCATTCCTTGATTGCCAACGGGGTATTCCGTACGCGCCAAATCCTCAAATCCAGCTATGGGAGCGTCACTTATGGAAACGCTTCCTCGGGCTTGTCCGATCCGATTGTCGGCAGTTCGGTGGAGGACATCGCTTCGGCGGATTCTGAATCCCGGAGTTATCAGGGAATCGGACTGGTCAACTATAGCTACAAAGGACGTTATGTGGCGCAGGCCAGTATGACGGTCGAAGGCAACTCGGCCATGGGCCGTTCCAGACGTACGGCTTACTTCCCGGCCTTCGGACTGTCCTGGAATATGCAGGAAGAACCCTTTCTCGAACGGACCCAAAAATGGCTGGATGAGGTAAAAATCCGGGCCAGTTACGGGCGGAGTGGAAAATCTCCGGATGGAACCTACTACCTGGGAGCTTATACTTCGCTGGGAGAATACATGGATATGTCCGCCGTTTCTCCGGCTCGGATGCAGTTGAACGATTTGCGCTGGGAAACTACCAGCGAATACGACCTGGGTCTGGACTTGAGTTTTTTCCACAGTCGGGTACGGTTCAATGCCGACTGGTATCATAAAACCACCGACGATTTGCTGCAATCCAGCGTCACCATTCCTTCCTCGACCGGGTATGCCTCCATCCGGTATTTCAACTCGGGCAAGGTCATGAATACCGGTTGGGAAGTACGGACCGACTTGATCATGGCTCAGAATAAACAATGGCGGGTTTCGGGATGGGCCAATGTGAGCCGGAATAAAAACGAAGTCAAAAGTCTTCCGAAAAACATGGTGCAGGAGAACTATTCCTTCGGCAACGGCAACTATGCGATTCTGGTGGAAGAAAATCGTCCCCTGGGCTCTTTCTACGGATACCGGTACGAGGGAGTTTATCAGAATCACGATGCGACCTATGCCCGCGATGCGGAAGGAAACATTATGAGCGATGTGAACGGAAATGCGATCGTCATGAAAAACGGAACCGCTACCGTTTATCCCGGCGATGCCAAATACCAGGATATCAACTACGACGGGGTGATCAACGAATACGATATCGTCTATGTCGGCAATTACATGCCCATCCTGACTACCGGAGCCGGTTTCTCGGTGCGGTGGAAGGACATGCTACAATTGAGCGGCACCTTCCACGGGCGGTTCGGCCAGAAAATCATCAACTCCACGCGGATGGATAACGAGGCGATGCACAATATTAACAACCAAAGCCGTTCCACCCTGCGCCGCTGGAGAAACGAAGGGGACGATACGGATATCCCGCGGGCGCTCTATAACGAGGGGTACAATTACCTGGGCTCGGACCGATTCGTGGAAGACGCGTCCTATTTCCGGCTCAAATCCCTCTCGCTGACCTATTATTTCCCCAAGGCTCTCTGTTCCCGTTGGGGGATCAATACGCTGAATGTCTTTGTGACCGGATACAACCTGGCCACCTGGACCAAGTATAAAGGACAGGACCCGGAGGTAAGTATCCCCAGTTCGGCGACCAAATTGGCCACCGACAGCTCCTTGGCGCCGGCCACCATCCGCGTTTCCTGCGGGCTTAACC
>JAJQAW010000389.1 GCA_021203585.1 Rikenellaceae bacterium | reverse complement strand
CTGTAAACCCGTGCTTCTACGTCCTCGGAAACATCGTCTGCACAAGTTTTGATCCTCGATACCATCGGCGGTCTGTCTTCTGCTTACCGGTACGGGAGGTACGGCTATATCGGCTGAGGGTTCGGTGCGGGAATCCACAACACGCTCGAAGCGGCGGTTTTCGGATTGCCCCTGGCTTTCGGGCCCCATTATAAAAATTTCCAGGAAGCGGTGGACCTTATTTCGATGGGAGGAGCCGTCAGCATCACCGACCAGAAAGAATTGGCCGAGTGGTACCGAATGCTTCGGGATGTGGATACGGAATACCATTTGGCTTCTCGACGGTGCCGGGAATATGTAGAAAAAGGCCGAGGAGCTACCCAAAAAATATTGGCCCGGTTGTAGCGCCTCCCGGTTGAGTGTCCGAATTCGAACCGTCCATGCAGCGTTATTTCTTCCCATGGTCTTAATCCGTTTAAAATGCCGATGATCGTAAAAACCCACATATCCACCTGCCCGAACGATACCTTTATGTTCGATGCCCTGCTGCACGGACCTATGGAGCGGCAGGGATTGATTTTCGAGCCCTATCTGGCCGATATCGAGGTGTTGAACGATTTGGCGGTTCGGGGTATACCGGATCTGACCAAATGCAGTTACGCCGTCGTTCCGGAGCTACTCGAGCAGTATCAAATCCTCACCAGCGGAAGCGCTTTAGGAAGAGGAAACGGGCCTTTGCTGGTATCTCGGGAGAGGTTCGACCCGCAACAATTGTCCACCGTTACCGTGGCCATTCCGGGCGAAAAGACTACGGCCAACCTATTGTTGGGGAAATTGTTTCCACAAATAACCCGGAAACGAACGATGCTTTTTTCCGAAATCATTCCGGCCTTGACTTCCGGTGCGGTCGATGCAGGTGTATTGATCCACGAAGGACGGTTTATTTACCGGCAACACGGTCTTCATCTGATTGCGGACCTGGGTCGGGAATGGGAGGGTCGGTTCGGTGTTCCGCTGCCCTTGGGCGCTATAGCCGTCCGCCGCAGTTTACCGGAAGCTCTGAAAATCAAAATCGACCGGCTGCTGAGCCAGAGCATCCGGTTCGCTTTTGAAAATCCGGAGCATTCCCGTCCGTTTGTCCACCGGTATGCCCAGGAAATGGACGAGTCGGTCGTCCGGCAGCACATCGGGCTTTTTGTCAATGAATTTTCGATCGGTTTGGGCGCCCCGGGTAAAGAAGCTGTCCGGCTGTTGCTGGGGGAGCGGGTTGCCGATTGCGCACTTTTTGTCGAAGAACCCCGAAGGCCGGCGCTATAAAGTCCATGAAAACGTAAAATTCAAAAAATTCCGGAAATAAACCGGAACCGCTTTCGGGAATCCGGAACAAACGGAAATCCCGCACCGGCCGGCCGTACGCAGTTTTTTTTAAGGAACCATCGGCAGATTGGGAAAAAACAGCTATTTTTGTAATTCCTAAAATAACGGACGAGCATGAAACCATACAAACGATACCTGATCACCTCTGCCCTGCCTTACGCCAATGGTCCCGTACATATCGGACACCTGGCCGGCGTTTATATTCCCTCGGATATTTATACCCGTTATCTGCGGCTCAAAGGAGCGGATGTGGTATCGGTCTGCGGCTCGGATGAACACGGGGTGCCGATCACCATCAAAGCCCGGCAGGAAGGCGTTACACCGCAGGATATTGTCGATAAATACCACAATATCATCAAGGAATCTTTCGCGCGGCTGGGGATGTCGTTCGATATTTATTCCCGGACCACATCGCCGATGCATTACCAAACCGCTGCGGAATTTTTCCGAAAGCTGTATGACGATGGCAAATTCATCGAACAGGTAGCCGAACAATACTACGATCCGGAAGCCAAACAATTTCTGGCTGACCGCTATATTACGGGAACCTGTCCCCATTGCGGCAATGACCGGGCTTACGGAGATCAGTGTGAAAAATGCGGTACCTCACTCAGTCCGGACGATTTGCAGGAACCCCGTTCGGCCATCACCGGCTCCGTTCCGGTAAAGAAAGAGACGAAACACTGGTACCTACCGCTCAACCGCTACGAACCCTTCTTGCGGGAATGGATTCTGGAGGGACATAAAGAGTGGAAAGCCAATGTGTACGGACAGTGTAAAAGCTGGCTCGATCTGGGTTTGCAACCGCGCGCAGTAAGCCGCGACCTGGACTGGGGAATTCCCGTTCCGGTAGAGGGAGCCGAAGGAAAAGTTCTGTACGTGTGGTTCGACGCACCGATCGGTTATATCTCGGCCACTAAAGAGTTAACCCCGAACTGGAAAAAATATTGGCAGGACGAAGAGACAAAAATGGTCCACTTCATCGGGAAGGACAATATTGTATTCCACTGCATCATGTTCCCGGCCATGCTCCAAGCGCATGGAGATTACATCCTTCCGGAAAATGTACCGGCTAATGAATTCCTGAACCTGGAAGGAGACAAAATCTCCACTTCACGCAATTGGGCGGTATGGCTTCACGAATACCTGGATGAATTTCCGGGCAAGGAAGACGTGCTACGCTACGTGCTGTGCGCCAATGCACCGGAGACCAAAGACAACGATTTTACGTGGAAAGATTTTCAGGCCCGCAACAACAACGAACTGGTAGCGGTATTGGGAAACTTCGTCAACCGCGCCCTGGTCCTGACTCAAAAATATTATGAAGGGGAAGTACCCGCGCCGGGCGAGTTGACCTTGTTCGACCGGGAGATACTGGTCGAATTGCCTAAAATCCGAGCCTCTCTGGAGGAGAACCTGGAAAATTACCGATTCCGCGAAGCCTTGAAGGAGGCCATGAATATCGCCCGTTTGGGCAATAAGTACCTGGCCGATACCGAACCGTGGAAACTCATCAAAACCGACCCGGAGCGGGTAAAGACCATCCTATACGTTTCGCTGCAGATCACGGCCAACATCGCTATTGCCATCGAACCGTTCATGCCTTTCACCGCGGCTAAAATCCTGAAATTGCTGAATTCCGGTAAACTGGGTTGGGAAAAATTGGGTGAAACCGAGCTCATTCCGACCGGGCACCGGATCGACCAGCCGGAATTGCTGTTCGAGAAAATCGAAGACAGCGTGATCGAAGCACAGGTTCAGAAGTTGTTGGATACGAAGAAAGCAAACGAAGAAGCTAGTTACAAAGCGAAACCAATTCGTGAAAATATTGAATTCGACGATTTCACTAAACTGGATATCCGTGTAGGTACGATATTGGAATGTACTAAAGTACCTAAGGCAGATAAGTTGTTGCAGTTCCGTATCGATGATGGGTTGGAGAAACGGACGATTGTTTCCGGTATTGCCCAGCATTATGCACCTGAAGAGTTGGTAGGAAAACAAGTTTGCTTTATTGCAAACCTGGCTCCCCGTAAGCTGAAAGGGATCGTATCGGAAGGAATGATCTTGTCTGCGG
>JAJQAW010000162.1 GCA_021203585.1 Rikenellaceae bacterium | reverse complement strand
CTGTTCATCTGTACACGGTATCCTTTGTTGATTTCGATCTCTCCTTTGTCGTTGACCCACGGTACGCGGAACATCACCACCCGTTCCGGTTCGGCGATTCGCTCCAGTACCTTCATTTTCATCAACTGCGGATTTTGGATAATGTAGGGCGCAAGGCTCTCCACCACTTCCCGTACCGCCTGATGAAATTCTTTCTCTCCCGGATTCTTGGACTCGATTCGGTCCATGAACTCTTCCACGTACTTGGCTACCTGTTTTTCCATGTTGATTTGTTCGTTTTGTTGATTTTTCCGTTGATTAGCGGATGTAAAAGTAGTTATTTTAGTTCGTTTGTTCAAGTTTTTAAAACACCAGCCACGAAGAATCAATAAAATGTTTGTTTTTTAACATTCATTTACTACGTGTACAGCCGGGATCGTACACTCCCCGCTTCCGGTTTAATAGGAAAGAACCGGAAGATGGAAGGAAATCGTAAGAGTTGAAAAAATAAAGAAAAATATTTATCATGCTCCGAAATCAAGGGCGGTGTTTCGAAGCGCGCGCAGCCCGCGCCTATTTTTTTGCGCGGCCAAAAACTTCTCCCGCCGCACCTCGGCCACGGATACGTCGCGAATTTTACTTTCGAGCCAGGAGATGATATCCAGATAGAAGAAGGTGCGCCGTTCGTACGGGTGCGTGGTGTAGGGCAGCAATCGTTCGTACAAAGACTTCAGCTCGCCTTTAAAATCGGTGTTATAAATCGAATGAAGCCGTTTGATAAAATCGATCATTTCGCACTGAACCTGATGCATATCGTTCATTTTGACCAGGAAGGCATAAACGGCTTTTAACTGATAATCCAAGTTGTAATCCAATCCTGCTTCGTACGAAGCAATCAGGTACAGAATACGGGAATAGCACTGCAAATCCCGGCGCACCAACGGATCGCGGATGGAAATCACTTTTTGCAGGTATTTCATCGCCTTCTTATGATTGCCGTCGCCGAAATAAAGGCAAGCGATTTTGTAGTACAACAGCATCCGGTGGTGCAGGTCGATGTTGTGGGGATATTTTTTGAGGTATCGCTCGATTTCCGGAACCAATCCGAGCCCCTCGGTAAAAGTACCCTCCAGAAAATGGAGGTTAATTCGGGCAATGAAAAAGACTTCCGAATAGATGATTTCTGCGTTTACATTCAGCCCGCACAAACACTCTCCCGCTTCGAGGAAGCGTTCCATGGTCGCTTTATACCTCCGATGATTGTTCATCAGAAACAGGGCTTCCAGAAGCCGGGAAATACCCTTGATGAAATTATCGTACATGGCTTTCCGCATATGCGGACTGGAACCGTAGGCATCCAACCACCGTTGGGCATAGCGGTAACTCAATACGAAGTTATGCCGGATGTAATTGTACCACACCACCGACTGGTAATAGTAAATCAGTTCGGTAAAAGAAAGTTCACCGTTTCTCTCTTTTTCCCCGAATCGTTCCAGCAGCGGTTTGAAATAGCGGTCGATTACTTCGATATCCTTCTCCGAACGGACATAACCCAATTTCAGATGAAGGCTGTAGAGCATGTTGGAAAGATTGGACAATTCGTTGACACGGAAGACCACTTTCACCAGCTCGCTGGCCGCTTTGCTCATGGCCGTCGATTTGTTGACCATGGAACGGGTGACATACAGACTATCTATGGCCTTCTGCGTTTCGGCGATTTGCAGTGCCATGACGTACTCCTTATGAGTCAAAGCCAGCTCTTTGGCCCGGTCGAGGTATTTTTGGCTCTGTTTATACTGCCCTTTGTCGTAGAGAATACGGGCAAAATCCATCTGTTCCCGAATTTGCATCCCCACGTTGTGCTGTACATTGAGCAGACGCATACTCACCAGCAGCTGCTTGTACAGGTGGGCTTTCATGTTGGGAAGCTGCTCTTTTTTGACGACCGGACATTTTTTCAACACTTTTGCCTCATCGTACTCATCCAGAGCATCAAAGACATCGAATAAGGTCAGAAATTTGGCATCCTGATTTCCCGACAGGCGGGTAGCGTAAAGCTTAAAATTGCGTTTCTCCGCTTTGCTCATCAATTTGACGAGGTCAAAAACCGGTTCTTGTTTCGTATGGGGGTTTGACATATCTACAAAGATAGTAAAGTTATCCGGTAAACCTATCTTTTTTATACACAGTCGTTTTTAAATCTTCCACCGGTAATGTATAGCCAATTTACCGGACCAAAACCGAAAGAGAAGCACCGGAGCAGACCTACGGGATATGCATAAACTTATGCGACTGGAGCGAAACGCTCCATTGCGGATGAGCTTTGGCATAGTCGACCAACAACGGGATCAGTCGTTCGTATTGGCTCCATTCCGGTTGCAGGAACAACCGGCAGCGTTTCATGACTTTCGCCGCATTTTCCTCGGCCCATTGGAAATCCTCCGGTTTCTCGACAATCACTTTCAACTCGTCGGCCCGGGCCAGGTTTTCATCCAACGGCGGATTTTGCCGTTTGGGCGAGAGGCAGATCCAGTCGAACACGCCGTCCAATTCCTGTACCCCGGAAGTTTCGATAAAGATTTCCAATCCTTTTCGCTTCAGGGCTGAAGTCAGGTATTTCAGCGGATACAGTGACGGTTCCCCTCCGGTAATGACGATGGCCTGCGCAGGAAACGAACAAGCCCGGTCAATGATGGAATCCACCGGTTGCGGAGGAAACTGTTTCGGATTCCAGGTATACTTGGCATCGCACCATTTACACCCGACATCGCAGCCGCCCAAACGTATAAAATAGGCCGGTTTCCCGCTGTGAAAACCTTCTCCCTGAATCGTGTAAAAATCTTCGACCAACGGCAGCTTTCTACCGTTCTGCAGCAGAGACAATATTTCTTCTGTCATCGATTCAATCGCGTACTAAAGTATAAACATCGCGTAAGTTACGTCCCAATTGGTTATAATCCAGACCGTAACCGATCACAAAATCATTCGGAAGCTGCATGGCGTAAAAATCGATCGGGAAGAGTTTCGAATAGGCCTCCGGTTTGTAAAAGAGCGTGGCAAAGGCGATGCTTCGCGGATGGTGCTCCGAAAGAATTCGATGAAGCATTTCCACCGTATTGCCCGTCTCGACGATGTCTTCCAGCACAATCACATCGCGTCCGTGAAGAATATGGCCATCCAGTCCGATGATTTCCACAACCTCACCCATCGATTCGGTTCCGTCGTAAGAGCAGACTTTCACAAATGCGACTTCGCACGTAAATGCGATGCGCTGTAGTAATTCGGCTGTAAACATAAAGGCCCCGTTGAGGACGCTCACAAATACCGGAATCTGAGAATTACCTTTCCACCTCTCATTCAGCGCGATGGCCAACTCGTCGATCCGGCGGATGATTTCCGCATGCGAAATCGTCCGCCGGAATAATTTATCGTGTTATTTTATTTTTTTCATAAAAAAAGTTTT
>JAJQAW010000253.1 GCA_021203585.1 Rikenellaceae bacterium | reverse complement strand
CAACACCCATGTGGATGTATCGAAACTCTATACCCAACCGGAAACCGTTTCCTACGCTTACGAGGAATTAATGCCGATCAGTCCGAATTTCACGATCGCCGCTTCTTTCGGAAACGTACACGGGGTGTACAAACCGGGAAATGTAGTGTTAAGTCCGGAAATTCTGAAAAATTCGCAGGAATACATCCAGAATAAATTCGGTACCGGTCCCAAACCGGTGGACTTCGTCTTCCACGGCGGATCGGGCTCGGAGCCGGCTAAAATTCAGGAATCGATCAGCTACGGAGTCATCAAGATGAATCTGGATACCGATATCCAATGGGCCTTCTGGGACGGCGTTCACAAATATTATGAGGATAAAAAAGAATACCTGCAGGCTCAACTGGGCAACCCGGAAGGGGAAGACAAACCGAACAAGAAATACTACGATCCGCGGATGTGGCTGCGCAAAGGCGAGGAGTCGATCATCGAACGGCTGAAAATCTCCTTCGCAGACCTCAACTGCATCGACGTGCTGTAATACCCTGTCAACGGCCCGGCTCCTCAGGCCGGGTCTTTTTCATTCCAAAACTCAGAACTCAAAATAAACCATGAAACAAGAAGCTATTGCGATACTGACCGGAGGCGGTCCGGCGCCGGGTATGAATTCGGTGGTGGGAAGCGTCGCCAAAACGTTCCTGCAAAACGGATACCGGGTAATCGGCCTGCACGAAGGCTACACCGGGCTGTTCGCCCGGGAACCGCGGACGGCGGACATCATCTACGCCATTGCGGACGATATCTTCAACCGCGGAGGTTCCTACTTGAAAATGAGTCGATTCAAACCGACCGACAGCAATTTCCAAAACGATTTTAATCTGGACTTTTTTGTCGACAACAACATCAAACTGTTGGTTACGGTAGGCGGCGACGATACCGCTTCGACCGCAAACCGGGTAGCTAAATTTTTGACCGACAAGAATTATCCGATCTCCAATATTCACGTTCCGAAAACCATCGACAACGACCTTCCGCTGCCCCCGGGTTCACCGACATTCGGGTTCGAATCGGCGCAAAACCAAGGCGCGATGATTGCCCGCACGCTTTATGTGGATGCCCGCACCAGTGAAAACTGGTTCATCGTAGCGGCCATGGGCCGTTCGGCCGGTCACCTGGCCTTCGGTATCGGAGCTTCGTGCCATTATCCGATGATCGTGATTCCGGAAATGTTCGATAAAACCGAAATTACCGTGGATAAAATCGTCTCCTTGATCGTTTCATCGATCGTCAAGCGGAAAATCATGGGCATGGATTACGGGGCGGCAATCGTTTCGGAAGGGGTGTTCCACGATTTGAGTACCGAAGAAGTAGCCAAAGCGGGGGTGACTTTTACCTACGACGCGCACGGCCATCCGGAATTGGGAAAAATATCCAAAGCCCACGTATTCAATCAATTGGTGGAAACCCGACTGATCGAACTGGGCATCAAACCGCGGGTCCGTCCGGTGGAAATCGGTTATGAAGTCCGTTGCCAGACTCCCGTGGCTTACGACCTGGTTTATTGCACCACCCTGGGAATCGGGGTTTACAAACTGTACAAAGAAGGCGCGACCGGCTGTATGGTATACGCCGATCCGGCCGGAGAGGTACGGCCGTTGTACCTGAAAGACCTTCAGGACCCGGTGACGGGAAAGATTCCGCCACGGTTGGTGGATATCGAATCCAATAAAATCCAGTCCGTGATTCAGTACATCATGGCTTACATCACTCCGGCGGATTATCAGGCAGCGGAGGCGTATCTTCCCAATCCGGAAGCTTACGATTTCAAAAAAATTCTCAACTGGTAATCATCCGGGAAATTTATACCGGCCAAAAACCCCGCTCCAGCGGGGTTTATCGGTTTATGCGGATGGGCTAGCCACCTTTCCGTTCGATGCCCGGAATGCGGATCCGAGATGCGGTGGCTTCTCGCCTATGCGAACGGGACACAAACGCCGTTTCCGGTTTCGGGCCTTTCCGTGCACCGAACCGACCCTCCGCAACTGTCAGGTTATGCCTGGCACACAATATGCCGGTTTCCTTGTTAATTTTTTAATCGTCGAAATGTGCCGCTCGCGGCCATGAATAAGCCATAGAAGGCGGGCCGATAGAGCGAGTTTTTTTATTTTTGATTCGAATTAAACGGAAATTGTATGTTATGGGATTTTGTTTTGCTGTTGGCCCTGGCTGGAGTATTCGGGGCGGCCATCGGGATCGAACGGGAATACCGAGCCAAAGGTGCGGGATTTCGAACCCATTTTTTGGTTTCGATCGGCAGCGCGCTGATGATGATCGTATCGATGTACGGGTTCGATACGGTCATCGATGGTGTTACCACTCGCCTGGATCCGAGCCGAATGGCGGGTCAAGTCATTACCGAAGTGGGATTTATCGGAGCCGGAACCATCATTCTTCAAAAACAGGTAGTGCGGGGTTTAACCACCGCTGCCGGAATATTCGCGACGGCCGGCATCGGGCTGGCTGCCGGAGGAGGTATGTACTGGCTGGCATTGATTGCTACGGGCATGGTGCTCTTCGGCATGGAAATATTTGTTTTCACCCACCCGACCTCCAACGGTACTAGCACGGTGATCGCTTTTTCGACCGCGCAGCAGGAAGACCTGAAAAAAATTTCGGAGGAAATGATCCGGCTCCACTTCCGGGTATTGAGCTACGAACTGGTAGAAGTGGCCCGGGAGAAAGGAATGCGGTACCGGGTGGAAATGATGATCCATCCGAGAAAACCGAAGGATGAGCAAACCCTGCTCCAATACATGCATTCGTTCAGGGATTTGCTGATCGAGAAAATAGAATAAACGGTAATTCCGGAATCCGGATTATTCCTCCGTGGGCGGGTCGTTCTCTTCCTCCTCTTCTGCGTCATCCCCGGATTCCGACAATTCCTCTTCCTTCGGACCGGTCTCGTGCTCTGTATCCTCCTCTTCTTCGGTTCCCGCCGCCTGAAGAAACCGGACCTTGTATTCCGATGGACCCAGGCCGGTTACAGTTCTGTAAAGGATCGTAAGGGTTCCTATTCTGCTCTGCGATGCGGAGGTATTCGGAGAAAATCGTACCGCAAACCGTGTTCTCAGGAATCCTTGTAAATCCCAAAAGAAATCGGTAGGCGGTAAGTAACTGCACACGAGTTCCCCTTGTTCGTTTTCCTCGATATTCGGTACCAAATCCAGACTCATCATTTGACCGTCATCCGGACTGAGCTGCAGGATTTCGTAATTGTACAGGACAATCTGAAAATCCAGGGTAGCTCCCTGTTCGGGGGTCATTTCGATCTGGGAATCGGAAAAGTATCTCTGCCCGTTATAAACCAGATGAAAATCGTAATCCGGGTCATCCTTCGGGTCACCGCTACCCGTGTCCGGATCGTCGGTTCCCCGGGTTGCGGCCCACTGTGTCGGGTCGACGTCCGCCGTTTCGGGTAC
>JAJQAW010000159.1 GCA_021203585.1 Rikenellaceae bacterium | reverse complement strand
GAACTGATCAGTGCTTCGTAATGCGTCATATTGATGCTTTTTTCCGGGACATTGTTTTTATATTCCGTCATTTTCAGCAGATAATCGTTACAGGCAATAACCATGTCGTAGTAGGGAGCCGGATCGGCATAGGAATTACCGGCAAGATTTTCATCGTAATTGTAGAGCGCGTACAATTCCGAAGGGGCGTTGGTGGTAACTTCTACAAATTCCGCCCGGGGTTCGATGATATAGATGGCTTTATCGGCGACGGCTTGCAGTTTGGTAATGATTCCCAGAAAACCGGCGTACATTTCACTCTCTTCACTGATGTATTGATCCTCCTTGAGAATACTATCCGAATCCGCATCGAAAAAATCTGAGCAAGCGGTCAGTAAGGCGGCAAGGCCGAATAAAGCGAAGTATTTTACACTAATTTTTTTCATTGTTTAGAAATTCAGGTTAAGTCCAAATTTAATTGATTTGGGTTGCATTAATTTTGCGAAGTCCATACCCTGAAAGTCATCCGCATTTCAATAAGCCAATTCCGTCGTCAATCCTAGATATTTGTGTTCAGTCCACAAATTCTCCGCGGTCTCGTAAAAAGTACCCGAGCGAACGAAGCTTAAAATTTTGCGGTTGAATTGATAACTCAGCGTAATGCTTTTCATGGTCAGATAGGAAGCATCTTCGATCCAACGGGAAGAAAAGTCGCTGTTGCCCAGCGGGTCGCCCCATTGAACACGAGGTACATCGGTCTGCTGACCCTCCAGATTCCAGCGGTTGACCATATTCATGCTTTGGTTCCCTACTGTAGATCCGGATTCCAGGAAACGCCGCGTCGCGTTGTAAGCTTTATTGCCTTTCGAGTAGGTGAATTCGGCATCCAAAGAGAATCCTTTATACCGGAAATGAGTGTAAAACCCGCCGAAATATTTCGGAGTTGCATTGCCCAGCATCACTCGGTCCTCGTCGTCGATGCGGTGATCCCCATTTTGATCGATAAAGCGCACATCTCCGCCTTGGTATTACCGTCCGTAGCGGTTCACCATATTGGCTTGCTCGGCCGCCGTGGAGGAGGTAAAAACTCCGTCGGCTTGCAAACCGTAGAATTGATAAAGCGATTCTCCGACTTTGGAAACCAATTGAACGTCGTCGTCGATTTTATAGACGATCTGATCCAGCCCGCTGGCTAAAGATTTCAATTTATTTTCATTGGCGGCAATATTCCCTCCTACGATCCACTCAAAATTTCGGAGACGAACCACAGAGGCCTGCACGGCCAATTCGATCCCTTTATTCTCGATTTTCGCCGCATTGTTGTAATAAGGAACCGTACCATACAGGGCAGACAACGGATAGTCGATCAGCACATTGCTTGCCTGGTTATTGTAATAATCCAATGTGAGTTCCAGACGGTTGTACAGCAGGCTGATATCCAGGCCGAGGTTCAGTTGAAGATTCTTTTCAGGTTTTAAATCCGGGTTTCCGAGATTTGCACGAACGATCCCGGCAATCGTCTGAAAGGGACTGGCCGTATAATAGGATTTGTGCAAATTGGAAGAGAAACGGCTGTTTCCGGTCAATCCGTATTCCGCTCGAACGTTCAAGCGGTTCACCCAGGTCGAGTTGCTCAAGGGAAGCCATCCTTTACCCAACCAGGTCAATCCGACAGAAGGATAGGGGGTAAAAGTCTGGGTATTTTCGCCATTGACAGAGGTTCCGTCCACCGTCAAGTTCACCGATGCGGCCACCATGTCGTTGTAGGTATAATCCGCATGAGTATAGAAATTCATCCAGTTCCATTTCTCCAGGTAACCCAGAAAATGCCGGCCCACGGTGTTGGAAGAACCCAGTTGTTGGTAAAAGTCATTCGTGGTATTGATTCCCACCCCTGCGTCGTATTCCTTATGAGACATAAGAATTTGCATCCCCGCCAAGGCGTTGAATTTATGCACTCGATTAAAGGTTTTGGCGTACCGGCCGTTTACGTTGTAGTACCAGTTGGTCGTTTCGCCGGTTCCTTTTTTAACGGTATTGGCCGCATCTCCGTAGATCGTATTGATGGGAACGATTGTCAGATCGGTCAAACCGGGGATGAATAATCCTTCCGTATTATAATTGTAATACAAGCCGACGGTTCCGGTAACGAATAATTCCGGCAGAATCCGAAAGTTGACTCCGGCTCGAATATTAATATCGTATTGCCGGTTATTGGCATCGATCGTATGGAGCAGTGCCAAGGGATTGCTGACAGCAAAATCCATATTGGAGCTTCGTCCGTAGTAATAGGTTCGATATGCGGCCAGGTGATTGCCGTCGCTGTCTTGGGCGTAAGGGCTGAGTACCGGAGCTTGCTTGTAGGCAGCCAAAACCGGGTTGCTCTCCTCTACCATTCCTTGTTCCTGGTATTCTCCCAGGATATAGGATAATCCCACCGTGGTAAAGAATTCAATGTTCTTGGTTACAAAAACGTTGGAGTTGATCTGAGTATGGTACCTTTCGGATTTGGTATTTTTGAGAATCCCGTTTTCCAACGTGTAACCCAGCGACAGGTCGTATTTGGCAATTTCATCGCCCCCTTCGACGCGGAACAGATTATCGGTCACAAAACTTTTCCGATACAGTTCTTTCTGCTAGTCGGTATTGTGCCGGTAGAGGTAATTGTAGATATGGTCCGGATTATTCAGAAAAGGAAAATCGTTAAAAAAGCTCTCCATATCATCGAAATAATTCATCCCCACGTCCGACAGGTAAGAGGTATAAGCGGTTCCGTTCATCAAGGGAATCCGTTTATTATTCCAGTTGACGCTGTATTGGCCGTAAAATGAAATTTTAGTCTCCAAATCGTTAGACGGAGCTCCGTCCGTTTCGATCATAATCACTCCGTTCGATCCGAGCGATCCGTAAATCGAAGCTTCTGCACCTTTAAGCAGGGTGATATTCTGAATATCCATAATGTTATACCCTTGCAGCACATTGCGGCTCAGTCCGCTAATTAATTACGATTCGTTGTCATCCGGAAGATGCGGCACTCCATTGATAACGATCAGCGGAGCGTTGGATCCTACGAACGAACGGATTCCGCGGAAATTCATATAACTGTCTTCCCCGGGCATTCCGCTGTTTCTGGTCACTTGCAGTCCGGCGATTTGGCCGGTTAAAGCCCGGTCGATGGTCATGCTGCCCAATGTAAAATTGTCCTTTCCGATGTTTACTGCCGAAGTGAGCGGGTCTTCGTTTTCTTTGATCCGAAAAGGCAGCACATAGGAATTATTATACTTGTACGCATCGTCCGGAATCATTACCACCGTGATTTCAGTCCGGTTATTGACCAATTGAGTGATCGGATAATATCCGATGGCCCAGAAAGAAATCTCATCCGAAGAAGCGGCTTGAATACTAAAGGTTCCGTCTTCACCGGTGGTGATATCCCTGCCGGCCACAGTAATTCTCGCGCCGGGAATCGGGCTGTTGATTTC
>JAJQAW010000184.1 GCA_021203585.1 Rikenellaceae bacterium | reverse complement strand
TCGTTTGACATTTCATGAATACCTGAGTGAACAGCTGGGATATAAAAACTTGGGTGACCGGGAGCGCGCGTTGGCCGATTACCTGGTCGGAAGCCTAGACGACGACGGATACCTTCGGCGGGAACTGCTGTTCGTAGCAGACGATATCGCTTTTAGTACCGGGATCGAAACGGACGAAGCCGAGTTAGAGCGCATTCTGAAGATTATTCAAGAACTTGAACCCGTGGGCGTAGGGGCCCGCAATCTGCAGGAATGCTTGCTGCTCCAGATCAACGCAATAACCGACCCGACTCCTGCACAAGTGTTAGCTAAGAATATACTGATTAATTTCTTCGAGGAGTTTACCAAAAAACATTACGAAAAGATAAAAAGCCGCCTGGGAGTATCCTTGGAGGAATTCCGGTCGGCCATCGAAGAGATCACCAGCTTGACGCCCCGTCCGGGCAATATGTATGCAGGGGGAGCGGCTTCCATCGCCCCGACGGTTACTCCCGATTTTTTGCTGGATTATCAAAATGGAGAATTCGATCTTCAGTTGAGTTACGCGAATGTTCCGGAGATGAAAATCAGTCGGAAATACCTCGAAATGGTACAGGACCTAACCGCTAAAAAAGACAAACAGAGCGACTCGGAAAAAGAAACGGTTCAATTCGTCAAGCATAAAATCGAATCGGCCAAATGGTTTATCTCTGCCATCAAACAACGCCATAATACTTTGATGCAGACCATGCAGGCTATTTTGGATTACCAGAAAGATTACTTTGTGGACGGGAATCAAGCCCGGTTGCGGCCCATGATCCTGAAAGATATTGCAGATATTACCGGTTTGGACGTTTCAACCATATCCCGCGTGGTAAACAGTAAGTACATCCAAACTCATTTCGGTATATTTTCACTCAAAACACTCTTCTCAGAAGCCATGCAAACGGACTCGGGCGAGGAGGTTTCTTCCCACGAAATCAAAAAGATTCTGAGCGAATGCATCGAAAATGAAGATAAGCGAAAACCGCTGACCGATGAAACCCTTATGGAGACCCTTAATCAAAAGGGCTACCAGATCGCCAGGCGAACCGTAGCCAAGTACCGGGAAATGCTCAATATACCCGTTGCCCGACTGCGAAAAGAAGTTTAAATTATGTACACACACCACTCCGAAAGCGAACAATCACCGGAAGCGGAAAAACCACAAGAAAGTAAATTGAGTATCCATGCGGCAAAAACAGTAACCGTTCTTCTGCATCCGTTGCTCATTCCGGTTTGGGGAACTCTCCTAATTTTGTACGGACCGACTTACTTGTCGATCTTGCCGAATTCTCTGAAAGGATATATTCTCGGAGCGGTGCTGTTGTCTACCTGCTTTTTTCCGGCCTTGCTGCTGGGTATTCTCCACAGCTTGAAAATAATTCCGAATACCCGTTTTTCCCGCCGGGAAAGGTGGATCCCGTTTATCGTAATTTTGACCGGGTATCTGATTTGTATTTATTTGTTGCACCGTTACATTTCCATTGGCGTCCTGCCGCAGGCACTGATAGGCACTATGATTCTGGCCGTTATTTGCTTTCTCCTGCGGTTATTCTACCTGCTGAGCATCCCTATGGCTGCCATCGGCGGACTGGCAGCGCTTTTGTTGGACATCGCGTTGAAGGGATATGGACAAATGTTGCCGCTGACGATGGTCGTTCTGTTGTTTTCCGGTTTACTGGGGAGCTGCCTGCTGTATCTGGGAAAACAGCAGGTATGGCAAATTTTTGCCGGTTTTATCACCGGTTTCGGAACCATACTCCTGAGTCTGAATCTTTTTTAATTGCGGGTCTGAGCCAGGAATTGACCGGTAAAACTCTCTTTACAATGGATCAATTTGGCCGGTGTTCCTTCAAAAACCAGATCCCCCCCCTGTTCTCCACCTTCAGGGCCGAGGTCGATCACCCAATCCGAACATTTGATCACATCCATATTATGTTCCACAACCACGATCGTGTGCCCTTTTTGAATCAGAGCTTCAAAGGATTGCAGCAATTTTTTTATGTCGTGAAAATGGAGTCCCGTAGTCGGTTCATCGAAAATAAACAGAATCGGTTCCGGATTGCTTTCCTTCATCAGGAAGGAAGCCAGCTTAACCCGTTGACTTTCACCGCCAGAAAGTGTCGAAGAGGATTGTCCTAACTTGATGTAGCCCAAACCCACCCGTTGCAAGGTTTCCAGTTTATCGATAATTTTTCGAGTGTACATCGTGGTCTCCGCTTTAAAAAATTCCACGGCTTCATCAATGGTCATTTCCAGCACCTGGTAAATGTTTTTATCCCTATACCGGACTTCCAGAATATCATCTTTAAAACGACGTCCTGCACAGGCCTCACACGTGAGTTCCACGTCGGCCATAAATTGCATTTCGATTTTAGTAAAACCTTCCCCTTGGCATTCCTCGCAACGGCCGCCGGCGATGTTAAAGGAAAAGTGAGTGGAATTCATTCCGTTGTGTTTGGCATAGGGTTGTTCGGCAAACAGTTTACGAATTTCATCGTAAGCTTTGACGTAGGTTACCGGATTGGAGCGGGAAGATTTTCCAATCGGATTTTGATCGATCATCTCGACATGCTTAATCCGGTTCAGATCACCCGAGAGCCCTTCAAACGTGCCGGGTTTCAGTCCCACTTCGTGCAGCTCCCGACGCAGGGCAGGGTAGAGGATTCCTTTTACCAAGGAGGATTTTCCGCTTCCGCTGACACCGGTAACGCAGGTCATGATACCTAACGGAATTTTTACATCGATCCCTTTTAAATTATGCTCGCGAGCGCCTCGGACCGTCAGGAAATGGTTCCATTTCCGGTATTTCTTCGGCAGAGGAATCGTCTGTTGGCCAGTAAGGTATTGGGCAGTCAGACTATCGGGGACGTCCATCAATCGATCGACCGGACCCGCAAAGGTAATCTCCCCACCGTTGTACCCGGCTTGCGGACCGATATCGATGATCGTGTCCGCCGCTCGGATAATTTCCTCCTCGTGTTCCACCACAATGACCGTATTTCCCATATTCCGAAGTTGTTTTAGCACTTTAATCAACCGGTGCGTATCTCTGGGGTGCAATCCGATGCTCGGCTCGTCCAATATATACAGGGAACCGACCAAATTGCTCCCCAGGGAAGTGGAGAGGTTGATACGCTGGCTTTCTCCTCCGGAAAGGGTCGAAGAAAGACGATCCAAAGTCAGGTATCCCAATCCTACATCGAGCAGATACTGAAGACGATTCCGGATTTCGGTGAGCGTACGGTGACCGATTTTAGCATCGTACTCATCCAAAGTGAGGCTGTTGAAAAAATCATATAATTTTTCCACCGGCATTTCCACCATGGCACTGATATCCAGGCCGCCCACTTTTACATAAAAGGCCTCCGGGCGTAAACGATGGCCTCCGCAATCCGGACAAATCGTTTTACCGGTATACCGCGAGAGCATCACTCGGTATTGAATC
>JAJQAW010000068.1 GCA_021203585.1 Rikenellaceae bacterium | reverse complement strand
GTTGTTTATCATACTCCCCATCAAGCGATTTACCGAATTGCCGGAATACATACAAAGCAGTTCCTACCGCCGTAAACGCAAAAAACCCAAGAACCAACAAACCGTATCTGATTATTTTCTTTTTCATTCGCCTGCTTTTTGGCGGGCGGGAACCCACACCGCATTCACTGTACTTTATCCGGCAAATATAGCCCAAAAAGCGGCAAGGCTGTTCTTCTTGCGGCTCAAATATCCTTTCTTACAAGTTCATGCTTATGGAAAGAACCTGCAAAACCGGCATGGCATGGAAGTCGGCTCTACCATGGTCTTGGCCGCATGGATTACTCTTTCCCTTCTTTTTCTCCAGGAAAGGACGAATATATCACCGGTTTTCGAAAATCAAGGACTCTTTGGGTTAACATACTGCCGGGCTTAACTTTCGGCAATACCTTTCAAGGAGCTGTTCTTTTGCTTTGGGGTATCCATCACCGAATCGCTGAATTTGTGGACGGAGGATAAAAAGAAAAGTCCGCCAGTTTGTTGGCATAAAAAATGCGGAACCGTCAGGGTAAATGATCCTGAACGTGGCAAATATATCCATTATCGGTTCCGGTTTTTCATCGCTTTCGGCCGCCTGCTATCTCTCGGCACAAGGCCATCGGGTGACCGTCTTTGAGAAGAACAGTTCGGTCGGCGGACGGGCGCGTCAACTGGTGCGGGAGGGTTTCCGGTTCGATATGGGGCCCACCTTTTATTGGATGCCGGATATTTTCGAACGTTTTTTCGCCGATTTTCAACGCACCCCGCAGCAATATTATACCCTCGGCCGGCTCGATCCCGGTTACCGCATCTACTTCGGCCCCGACGATTATTTCGACCAACCGGCTGGTCCGGAAAAATTGGAAGAAGCCTTTGAAAGTCTCGAACGGGGGAGCGGCCGCCGGCTTCGGAACTACCTGGATTCCGCCCGCTTTAATTACCGGGTGGCCATCGATCGGGTGATCTACCGGCCGGCCCGCACGCCGCTGGAACTGGTCATGCCGGAGACCGCCCTGCGCCTTCCCCAATTTTTTGGTTCGCTTTCCCACCGCATCGGCCGTTCGTTTCGGGATGAGCGGCTGCGGCAAATGCTCGAATTTCCCGTCCTCTTTCTCGGGGCCAAGCCGGAAAAAACGCCCTCCTTTTACCGGTTTATGAATTATGCCGATATGGGGCTCGGTTCGTGGCACGTGGAAGGAGGAATGGTGCGGGTGGCCGAAGGGATCAAAGCAATGGCTGAAAGCCTGGGAGTAGCGTTCCGGATGAATGCAGAAATCCGTGCCATCCAAACCGACCGGAACAGGGTGACGGCCGTTTGCACCCGAAACCAAACCATACCGACCGACCTGGTGGTCTCGGGCGCCGATTACGTTCATACCGAGAGCCTGTTGCCCGTGACCCAGCGGAATTTTTCGGAACGGTACTGGCAGCGCCGCGTATTCGCTCCCTCGGCCCTGCTGTTTTACATCGGTTTCGACCGGCCGATCGACCGGGTCGGCCACCACACCCTTTTTTTCGATACCTCCTTCAAGGCCCACGCCGGGAAGATATACGACCGGCCCGGATGGCCGGAAGCCCCGATGTTTTACGCCAGTTTTCCGACCCGGACCGATCCTTCGCTCGGACCGCCGGGAAAAGAATGCGCCGTCGTATTGATCCCTACGGCAGTAGGATTGACCGAAAACGACGAAATCAAAGAACGCTAACTTCGATCAGGTCATCCGGCGCATGGAACGGCTGACGGGGCAAACTCTGCGGGATCACGTGCTCTTTTACGAATCCTTCGGCTGTTCCGATTTCGTCTCGGCCTACCACTCCTATCGGGGGAATGTATACGGGCTGGCCTGTACCCTCACACAGACCGCCTTTATGCGTCCTCCGGTGCGGAACCGCAAGCTCCGCAATCTGTTTTATACCGGCCAGCTGACGGTGCCCGGGCCTGGCGTACCCACGGCCCTGGTGTCCGGGAAAGTGGCGGCGAAAGAGGCGCTCCGTTACCTCGATAAAATAATGTAGTCAAGCGATGGAAAAACTATACTTCGATCTATCGTATACCGTCAGCCGGTTGGTCACCTCCCGGTACAGCACCTCGTTCTCCATCGGAACCCGCTGCCTGTCCGTCGCCATACGCCCCGCCGTGTATGCCGTTTACGGGTTCGTGCGGCTGGCCGATGAAATTGTAGACTCGTTTCACGGCTACGACCGCAGGGTGCTGTTGGAAGAATTGGAGCAACAGTACACCCAGTCGCTCGAGCGGGGCATCAGCACCAATCCGATCCTGAACGCTTTCCAGCATACGGTCCGCCGTTACGACATCGACCGGGAACTGGTGGACAGCTTCCTGTGCAGCATGAAGATGGACCTGCAACCGGAAGAGTTCGACTCCGGCAAACTCCGACAGTACATTTACGGCTCGGCGGAAGTGGTCGGCCTGATGTGCCTGAAGATATTTGTCCGGGGAGACCGGGAACAATACCGGAAACTCAAACCGTATGCCGCCAGCCTGGGGGCGGCCTTCCAGAAGGTTAATTTTCTCCGGGATATCCGAAACGACGTGCTGGGCCTGCACCGGGTCTATTTTCCCGAATTCAGCGGGGCAGGGATCAACGAAACCAATAAACAGCGCATCCTGGCTGAAATTTACCGGGATTTCCGCACCGCTGAAAAAGGAATCCGGCAACTGCCGCGTTGTGCCCGGCTCGGGGTTTACACGGCCTACCTGTATTACCTTTCCCTGACCCGGGCGACCGACAAAACACCGGCCGAACTGCTGTTGCAGCGTCGGGTCCGGGTATCGGACCGGAAAAAACTGGTATTGCTCGGCAAGGCCTGCATTACCCATAAATTTATTTGACATGGTGGTTTTGGTGGATTCGAAAGATCGTCCGGTGGGGCGGGCACAGAAGATGGAAGCGCATCGGAACGGGTGGCTTCACCGGGCGGTATCCGTATTGTTGTTCGATACGCAGGGCCGGATGTTGCTCCAACGCCGGGCTTGGTGTAAATACCATTCGCCAGGATTGTGGGCCAACGCCTGTTGTGCGCACCCCTTGCCGGAAGAGTTCCCGCACAAGGCGGCCCTGCGGCGGCTCCGGCAGGAAATGGGTATTTTCGCGCCGCTGACCGCCCAGGGATCGTTCCTGTACCGGGCGGACGTTGGGGGCGGGTTGACCGAGCATGAATACGACCATATCTTCACCGGTTTCTCGGACGAACTTCCCGTTGCGGATGCGCAAGAGGTTATGGATTACGCCTACGCGACGGTGGCGGAGTTAGGGCAGGATATAGAAAACCATCCGCAGCGCTATGCCCCGTGGTTCCGGATCATTTTTACCACCTTCAACTGGCAGATCGAATTATGGGCGCAACAACCGTAGCGGTAATCGGAGCGGGCATAGGCGGTCTGGCCACTGCGATCCGGTTAGCCGCCGGCGGATGCCGGGTCACGGTGTACGAAAA
>JAJQAW010000160.1 GCA_021203585.1 Rikenellaceae bacterium | reverse complement strand
TGTAGAGGATGTTGAACGGTAAGATATGGAGATAATTGTGGTGTTCTTTTTCGCAGCGGATCCGTTTTTTATCCAAAGTCAATTCCAGGTTGCCTTCCAGAATAAAAAAGAAACAAAGCACCCCGGTCGAGAGTGGAGTCGTGCCCGAGGTTCTCCGGTAGGAGCGGTTGATTCGATCTGCATCCAGGGTGGACAATAGCAGTTTGCCGGGAAGTTCCCACCCGCCGAAATATTTTTCCAAACTCTTCATGAGATAACACTTTTCCTAAAAAGCCGATTTTCCTCTGTTTATTGTATTTCAAAATTAACCAGTTCTTTCCGCAAATAAACCACAATATGAGGTTTTGTATCGATTAGGACCAAAATTATTCGGATTGAACCAAAAAAGTTTTCCGTGTTCATCCGCATCTTCGCTCCGGAAATCAAAAACAACCCATAAAAGCATGAACGAACAGAGAGTTTTAATCCAATCGGCACAACTTTTCGCGTGCTACGGAATTAAGACCGTGAGTATGGATGCGATCGCCTCACACCTGAAAATGTCGAAGAAGACCCTGTATGAAATCTTCTCCGATAAAGAGAATTTGATCAACCGCTGTCTGGAGCACGAACTGAAGCGCGTGGTGGACTTTTCCGAGCGTATGTCGCAATATGCGGAATCTCCGCTGGAAAAATTGATCATTCAGGCGCTGGTGGCTTACAGCTATACGGCAGGCTACTGTCCGGCCTTTTACAAAGATCTCCAAAAATACCCGCACGCCTGCGAATCGATCGAACAGCACAGCCGCTCGCTGCTGAAAAGACACCGGAATATTTTGACGGACGGAATCCGGCAGGGCTATTTCACCGACGAGCTGAACGCGAACATTATTTCCCGGCTATTTCGCGATCAGATGAACCAGGTCCGGAAATTCTTCGGGGAGGAGAAAATGCCGGTCGCGGAGTTTTTGTAGTTGTTAGTCGCGATTCTCAAAGGGAGCTGCACCGAGAAAGGAATTGTCGAACTGGAACGGATCCGTATCCGATGGATGGATTTCAAAATGATGGAAAAACTTACAATCAGGCAAACGATATGAAAAAGATAAAATGGATGTTAACGGGTATCGGCTCCCTGTTCTTCGTCTCGGCCGGATGGGGTCAGGAACTGCTCCTGACCTTGGACCAGGCGCTGGAAATCGCTCTGAGCGAGAATCTGACGGTGCAGATTGCCGATGTGGAGATTGAAAAAGCGGGATATGCCAGGAAAGGGACTTATGCCTCGTTGTTTCCGCAAGTGGATTTCAGTGCGGACTACCAGCGGAATATCAAAAAGCAGGTGATGTATATGGATACCGGAGCAGCCGGAGAGGGCGAGGATTCCGGAGGTTCGTCGGGCATTACCGTAGGGCGGGACAACAATTGGTCGACCGGATTCAGTGTCTCCATGCCGCTGGTTTCCCCTACGCTTTGGAAAAGTCTGCAGATATCGGCCTTAGACGTGGAAATTGCCGTCGAACAAGCGCGCGCCTCGCGGATCGACATGGTCGAGCAAGTCACCACGGCCTTCTATACCGTCCTGCTGGCCAAGGATTCCTACGAGGCGTTCCATCAAACCTACCAAAATGCCGTGACCAACCACGAAAACATTCAAAAAAAATATGAAATGGGGCTGGTCTCGGAATACGACGTAATCCGTTCCAATGTGACCGTAATCAATGCCGAACCGAATGTTTACGATGCGGAAAATGCCGTCGTACTGGCACTATGGCGGCTTAAGGCCTTGATCGGTATCGATCTGGAGTTGGAGATCGACTGCATGGGCAGCCTGGCCGATTATGAACCGGAAGTGATCGCGTACCATTCCCGTCAGGTTTCTTTGCAGGAAAATACCAGTCTGCGCCAGTTGGAATTGCAGCGGCAGCAATGGCAGAAAACCTGGGAACTCAAACGGGCGGAGTATTATCCGACACTCTCCCTGGGCTTTAATTACCAGTGGACCTCGATGAACGATAACTTCCGGTTCAACCAATACAACTGGAACCCCTACTCGGTGGGAGATGTGACCTTGTCGATCCCGCTGTTTTCCGGCGGCAAACGCCTGAACGATATGCGGCAGGCCAAGGCTAACATTCGCCAGGCGGAACTGCAGCTCACCGAAACCGAACGGAACCTCGAAGTCTCTGCTATTCAATACCTGAACAACATGGCCACCAACGCCCGGCAGTTTCAGGCGGCTTATTCCGGAATCGACCAGGCCCAGATGGGGTACGACATTTCGGTCAAAATGTATGAGACGGGAAGTGGAAATCTGGTTGAAATTAACGATGCCCAACTGGCTCTGACACAATCGCAGTTGAATCTGAATCAATCCATTTACGATTTTCTGATCAATAAAACCTCGCTGGAAAGCCTGACCGGAAAAGCGGTCGCCGATTAATTATTCATCTTATAAAAAAATGTATAAAATGAAACTCAACTCAGTATTGAATATACCGTTTTACGCCGTATTAGTATGCACGGCGGTATCCTGCGGAGAGCAAAACGCACCGGTAGCCGAGGCGCAGGAGAAAGCTCAGGTAACCGTGCAGACGGTTTACAGCCGGGATGTGGAGCAATCCGGGACCTTTACCGGTACCGTAGAATCGAACGTAAAAAACCACATTGCTCCGCATACCAGCGTGCGCATCGACCAAATCCTGGTGGAGGTCGGCGACCGCGTTTCCCGAGGCCAGCGATTGGTTGCCATGGACGATATCAGCCTCCAACAAGCGCGCTTCCAGCTGGAAAACGATTCCCTGGAGTTTATGCGGATCCAGGAGATGCACGATTTTGGAGGAGCCTCCCGTTCGGAGTTAGACGCTAAAAAATTGGCCTACGATATTTCCCAGGCCAATTACCGGAATCTGGCGATCAATACCGAACTCATCAGCCCGATCTCCGGAGTGGTTACGGCCCGGAATTACGACAACGGGGATATGTATTCCGGCGGGGACCCCGTATTGACGGTGGAACAAATTCGGCCGGTAAAAATACTCATTCACGTATCGGAAAGCCTCTTCGCACAGGTATCCCGAGGCATGGAAGTTACGGTACAGTTCGATGTGTACGGACAAGAGCGGTTCATTGGAAAGGTCAGCCTGATCTATCCGACTATCGATCCCACGACACGGACTTTCCCGGTGGAAATCACCCTGCCCAATACCGACGAACGGATTCGCCCGGGCATGTTCTCCCGGGTAACCATCGCTTACGGCAGCCAGCACCGGGTGGTAGTCCCGGACCAGGCCATCGTTAAACTTACCGGGGCGGGCGATCGGTATGTCTATGTGGTCGGAGTTGACGATACGGTGGAATTCCGTTCCGTAGAATTGGGCCGCCGGATGGAGGTGGAATATGAAATCCTGTCGGGTCTGGAGAGCGGCGAGGTGGCCATTGTACCGGGCCAAAGCCCCGTCACCAACGCACGTCGGGTAGAAATCGTTAAATAGTCAAGTTATGAGTATATACAAAACAGCGGTC
>JAJQAW010000212.1 GCA_021203585.1 Rikenellaceae bacterium | reverse complement strand
GGGATTGATCCGCAACGAGCAATTGCTGTCCATGCTCGAAAATTACCTGGCCCGCACGGATAGCTGGCAGGGGAAACTCTATTCGGAATAAAACTTGTATTGCGTACAGCAGGAATACTTATCTTTGCGCAAAACGGACCATATGAGCACCAATGACTGGAAATCACGTCTGGGGATGGTTTATTCGACCGATCCCGCTTTTCAATACGACACGCCATCCGAGGAGCGGCGGCAAACGCTTCTCCCTTCATAACAACACCTCAAAGTCTGGCTGGACCGTAAGCACCGGGGAGGAAAAACCGTCACGCTGATTACCGGATTCCAGGGATCGGAGGAGGATCTGAAAGAATTGGGTAAAACGTTGAAAAACAAATGCGGCACCGGCGGCTCGGCCAAAGAGGGTGAAATCATTATCCAGGGAGATTTTAGGGACCGGGTACTTCAGTGGCTGCTCCAAGCCGGTTATCAAGCCAAAAAAGCAGGAGGATGAATCGTTTTTACAAATTCCTGGTATTCGTCTTTGGGACGGCAAGTTGTGGGGTAAGCCTGCAGGCTCAGTATTCCAACGAAGGGGTGGATCCGTTTTCCACCCGGTGGCAACAAGTGAAAACCGACCGCTACCGGATCATTTATCCGCGTGCGAACGAGTTGGATGCCAAACGGGTATTGATCGTATTGGATACCACTTATCACGCGCTGCATTTCGGCCTTTCCCTGCCGCCCAAGCGGCTGCCGATTCTCCTGCATACGCAAAATCTGCGCTCAAACGGCGTGGTAACCTGGACCCCCAAACGGGCGGAGTTGATTACTTCTCCGCCAACGGAAACTTTCGCCACCCCGTGGCTGAAACAGTTGACGGTGCACGAATACCGGCATGTGGTACAGATGAGCAACTTGGATCGGTATTGGTTCCGTTGGCTCTCTTATCCGCTGGGAGAACAAGCCGGCGGCGCGGCAGCTATCTTTGTTCCCAAATGGTATCTGGAAGGAGACGCCGTATTTGCGGAAACCGCCATGGCAGCTTACGGACGGGCCCTCCAACCGGAATTTACCCTGGCCTATCGGGCCCTTTTGGCCGAGGACGATGTACGGGTATATCCGATGGATAAATGGTTTTGCGGCTCCTACAAAGATTACATCCCGAATCATTATTATTTAGGGTACCAACTGGTCAATGCTTCTTATAAACTGTATGGGCCGGATTTTTGGGAAACCATCGTCGAGCATGTCACGAAACATCCCTATCAGATTGTTCCTCGTCCGATCGCTTTTAAGAAATACTACGACACGTCGGTCGGTAAACTTTTTCGCCGAACTTTCCGGGATATGCGGGCCATGTGGGATTACCTGCCTGAGGTAGAAGAAAATATGAAATCGGTCGATACCCCGTGGGACTCCTACACGGTGTATTCTCATCCGATACCGGTCGGGGAGCAGGAAATTATCGCCCACAAATACGACTTCGTGCACCGCGATCGGCTGGTTCGGATCGATACCCGCACCGGAGCGGAGCGGATTCTGGGTTATATCGGAAGTCTGAGTAGCCGTCCGGTTGTGGCCGGAGACCGGTTGCTGTGGACGGAATACCAGGCCAGTACCTTCTGGGAACAAAAAAACCGATCGGTGGTGCGCTCCATGCCCGTGGACGGTTCCGCGGGAGCCCGGACATTGTCCTTGCCCGGCAATCTTTTCTACATGACCGCCATCGGAAACCAATTCGCCGCTGTGGAATATGATCCGGTGAAAAAATATGCGATCCGGTTTTTCGGACCGGACTGGAAGCCGGTGAAAACGTTTCCGTTGCCGGTCGATCTCACCATACACGGTATGGCGTGGGATGAGCAGACCCAAACGCTGGCGCTGATTACCCTGGAAGAAGAGGGCATGGCCCTTACCCGGATCGAACCCGAAACCGGGCAGCTGGCCCGACTGACGGAACCTTCTTACGTGGCCATCAATCACCTCAGGGCTGCCGGGGGCAAATTATTTTACAATTCCACCTATTCGGGTAGGAACGAATCGCATTATTACGATTTGGCCACCGAGCAGGAATACCGGATCACCGCTTCCCGGTTCGGCAGCGTAATGCCGGGCTACGACCCACAGACCGACCGCCTGGTGCAGGCTACCTACCGGCGGCAGGGATATTTGCTGTCGGAGTTAACCTTGGCCGAAGCGGAGACCGAACCGTTGGAGTGGGCGGCACTGCCGTTCAATGTGGTCAATCCGGAAATGTATGATTTCGGGTTACCCGTGATCGACGGGAAGCTTTTCTCGGAATCCGAAAACCAGCCGTTGCCGTCCCGCCGGTTCCGCAAGGGGACTCACTTTTTTCATGTGCATAGCTGGGCTCCCGTGAGTTTCGATGTGTTCGATGCGGCGAATTCCAATGACCGAAACCTGGATTTGAATCTCGGGGTTACCGTGCTCTCCCAGAGTCTGCTGAATAATACGGAAGCGTATCTCAGTTATGGGTACGTCAACGACCAGAGCTGGTGGCGGGGCGGATTGAAATTCCTGGCCTTGGCTCCCAAATTCGAGATCAATGCCGAGTATGGAGGAGGTTACCGGAGTATGATCCTCCCTTCGAGCGGAATGGTGATCATTCCGGCCGGATGGGCGGAAAAAAAATACTTCAGCATCGGCGGAACGGCCTATCTGCCTATCGGACTCTCCTCCGGACAAATGGTCCGCTCTCTGACTCCTTCCGTATCGTTGTGGCACCACAATACCGCTTTATACCAGCCGGAACACCGGAATTTCGTGTCGGGCTACGAACGAATCGAGTACACTCTTTCCTATGCGCAAAATACCCGACTGGCTTACCGGGACCTAGCGCCCCGGTGGGGTTTCGGAGTGCGGGCCTCCTATTCGACCGCCCCGTTCAACGATCTGTTCGGGAAGCTGTGGTCGCTATACGGGAATGTATATGTGCCTGGAATCGCGCGCAACCACTCCCTTCGGCTGCGGGGCGTGGTGCAGGGACAGAATCAGCAGTACTACCATTTCGGAAGCAATGTTCTTTTCCCGCGCGGGGTGGATTACAATTTCGCACCGAAACAATTGTGGGCCTCTACGGCCGAATATCGGTTTCCGATCGCGTATCCGGACACCGGCATCGATCAATTTATTTACCTCAAGCGTATCAGTCTGAATGCCTTCGGAGGATTTTCCCGGTACCGGCCCATCGTTTATACGAATGCGAATGCCTGGAGAAAGGCGTGGTCCTACGGAGGAGAATTTTCGTTCGATTTTGCTCCGCTCCGGATGATCGGCAATGATGTTAATTTCAAGACCGCCCTCTATAAAGCCAGCGACAAAAGCGGCCTGAGCGCCAATTTCAGTTTGACCATCGATCTTTAAAGCGGAAGTCCGGAAAAGGATTCCGTGCCCGCTTCGCTAAAGGTTCATAAATTCCCGGATATTCCGGGCCACTCCCTCCACCAGCAGAAGGCGCGATTCCCGGGAAGTCCAGGCGCTATGGGGAGCCAGAACCAGGCGGGCGGTCC
>JAJQAW010000178.1 GCA_021203585.1 Rikenellaceae bacterium | reverse complement strand
CTAATATACGATTTCGGTCCTGATGCTGGCCGTTATCATGGAGATACTGATCATTTCCACTCCGGCAGATTTACCCGCGTTTGAACGGTTGCTCGGCTCCGGCCAGGAACTGGGATTACGGTTTACCTATGCGGAACAACCCGCGCCCGAGGGATTGGCGCAAGCCTTTTTGATCGGCGAATCCTTTATCGGAGGCGACTCGGTTGCCCTGGTGTTGGGCGATAATATATTTTATGGACAGGGATTTACCCATATGCTGATGGAGGCGAATCGTCGGGCTTCCGAAGAGCATCTGGCCACGATTTTCGGATACAGTGTCAATGATGCCGAACGGTACGGCGTGGCGGAACTGGATGAACAGGAAAACGTGATCGGAATCAAAGAAAAGCCCGCCGTACCCAAATCCAATATCGCGGTAACCGGGGTTTATTTCTATCCGAATCAGGTGATCTCCATTGCCAAAAGTATTCGGCCCTCGGCGCGCGGCGAACTGGAAATTACGGATGTCAATCAAGCCTTTATGCGCGCGGGTAGATTGAAAATGAATAAACTGAGCCGCGGGTTTGCCTGGTTGGATACCGGTACGCCGGATTCGCTGAGCGTGGCCTCGCATTTTATCGAAACGATCGAGACCCGGCAGGGACTGAAAGTAGCCTGTCTGGAAGAGATCGCTTTCCGAAAAGGATGGATCGACCGTAGCCAGCTGCACCGGTTGGCACAGGCTATGCAGCACAACGCCTACGGAAAATACCTGTTAAAACTGTAGTATGAAACGAATCGATACCGATATCCCCGGCGTGGTGATTCTGGAACCGCAACGGTTCGAGGACGAACGGGGATATTTTTTTGAAAGTTTTAGCCAGCGCTGGTTTTCCCGGGAAGTTTGTGATACTGTTTTTGTACAGGACAACGAATCCCGGTCCAACTATGCGGTGATCCGGGGGATGCACTACCAGCTCCCTCCCCGGGCCCAAAGTAAACTGGTCCGGGTGATCAGCGGACGGATACTGGACGTTGCGGTGGATATCCGGGAGGGATCGCCGACCTTCGGCCGGCATGTAGCCGTCGAACTTTCCGGGGAAGATTTCCGGCAACTGTTTATCCCCAGAGGTTTCGCCCATGGTTTCGCCGTCTTGAGCAAGGAAGCGGTCGTGCAGTACAAATGCGACAACCCGTAAGCGCCCGAGCACGAAGCCTCCTTTTTTCACGACGATCCCGACTTGAAAATCAATTGGTTGATCGAACCCCGCAAAGTCATACAATCCGTCAGGGACAATTACGCGCCGAAATTCCGGGAAGCGCCGAAATTCGATTACCGTCAAAACCTTTACCCCCAATGATGATCGGAGTTACGGGCGCCAACGGACAACTGGGATGCTCGTTGCGCAAAATTTCCGGAGAATTTCCGGACTTCGGTTTGATCTTCTCGGATCTTCCGCAAATCGACATCACGGATAAAAACGGTGTGAGACAGTGGATCGCGCGAAACGGCGTGCAAGCGCTTATCAATTGCGCGGCTTATACGGAAGTAGACCGGGCGGAAACCGAGCCGGACCAGGCCTGGAAAATCAACGCCCTCGGACCGGCCGTGCTGGCCGAAATTTGCGCGGAGAGCGGGATTAAATTGATCCACATTTCCACGGATTACGTTTTTGACGGAACGGCCCGGACACCCTACCCGGAGAATCATCGGCCGCATCCGGTCAACGTATACGGTTTTACGAAATTACAGGGAGAAACGGCGGTTCGGCAAAGCGGTTGCGAGGCCTTGGTGGTCCGTACCTCCTGGTTGTATTCGGAATTCGGCCGGAATTTTGTCCGGACCATACTTCGGCTGGGAGCCGAAAAATCCCGGCTGCGGGTTATAGATGACCAGGTGGGTTCTCCGACCTACGCTACGGACCTGGCCCGGGCTCTGTTAACGCTCCTTCGAAAAGGATTTACAGGGTATTATGAAGTGTACCATTATTGCGGAGAGGGGACGACCAGTTGGTACGATTTTGCCCGAATCATTTTCGGGATGACGGGGAATCCGATCACGGTGACTCCCATTGAGTCGGCAGATTACCCGAGCCGGGCTACACGCCCCTCGTACAGCGTTCTGGATACGGAAAAAATCATCCGCCGGGGGATCCCACCCATTCCTTTTTGGACGGAATCGTTGCGGGAATGCCTGACTCATCTCAACCGGTAACGGATCGCGGAGCCGACCGTTGCGGCAGGTTTACAATCCCCTTTGACAACCCATAGCGGAGCGAAAAAAGAAAAAAAAGATGAAACATATACTTGTTACCGGAGGCGCCGGATTTATAGGTTCCCATGTAGTCCGCCGGTTCGTCCGGAAATATCCGGAATACCGGATCGTCAACCTGGACGCGTTGACTTACGCCGGAAACCTGGAAAATTTGAGCGATATCGAAGGGGCTTCGAACTACACGTTTGTGAAAGGGGATATTACCGATTACCCGACCGTGCTGGAGTGCATCTGCCGATTCGGCATCGATACGATTCTCCACCTGGCAGCCGAAAGCCATGTCGACCGCAGCATCCGCGATCCTTTTGTCTTTGCCCGGACCAACGTCTTGGGGACCCTTTCGTTGTTGGAAGCCGCCCGCAAAAGCTGGAAAGAGGATTATTCCGGGAAACTATTTTACCACATTTCCACGGACGAAGTTTACGGAAGCCTCCTCCCCGGGGAAGCGGCTTTTTCCGAAACCACGAAATACGATCCGCACAGTCCTTATTCGGCCAGCAAGGCCTCTTCGGATCATTTTGTCCGGGCCTTTCACGATACGTACGGTTTGCCGGTTATCATTACTAATTGTTCCAATAACTATGGTCCTAATCAATTTCCGGAGAAACTGATTCCGCTGTTTATCCACCACATCGTCCATCGCCGTCCGCTGCCGGTATACGGCCGGGGAGAAAATGTACGGGACTGGTTATACGTGGAAGACCATGCCCGGGCGATCGACCGGATCGCGCACCGGGGCACCAGCGGGGAGACTTATAATATCGGCGGCCGGAACGAATGGACCAATATCGAATTGGTCCGGTTGCTGATCCGCATCACCGACCGGTTATTGCACCGAGATCAAGGGGAAAGCCTTTCGCTCATCCGGTTTGTCCCAGACCGCGCCTGTCACGATTTACGGTATGCGATCGATTCGTCGAAAGTGGAACGGGAACTGGGTTGGTTTCCCTCGGTTACTTTCGAGCAAGGATTGGAAAGGACGGTGCAATGGTATCTGGATCACCCGGGTTGGCTCAATCGGGTCACCAGCGGCCAATACCGGGAGTATTACCGAAATACGTACGGAGAATAGACCGGATGGGATAAAAAAGCCCGGCGCACGCGCCGGGTTTTTTTCAGTTGACCCACTAGGATTCGAACCTAGAAAGGCAGAACCAGAATCTGCAGTGTTACCATTACACCATGGGTCAATATTCCATACAAAGATAATCATTTTTTCTTGCCGCGATGCCGGTTGTAAATCACGATGCGGCGATCCAATGACC
>JAJQAW010000230.1:495-3520 GCA_021203585.1 Rikenellaceae bacterium | reverse complement strand
AAATGATAGGATGCGGGAACTAAATTGGTTCTTACGATATACAGGGCTAAATATTCGTGTAACCGGCATAACTATAATTGTAGAATCCGGCCACCCGTTGCAAAAAGCATATTATAGCCAAGGCAAAATCTATGTAATCAATATCCTTCTGAATAATGTCGAGTTTTTTTATTGGAATAAATCGATGGCAATACCATTTGGAAATACATAAGAGAGGATTGTCGCAAAAAAAATAAATAAATAACCGGAGCGGACGATGGGCAGGGTTCGCTTCGGTTTTTTTAGGGCGATGGTGAACGGTTGCCGTTGTTTTACTTACCGATCCGGGGGGTGCCGCCGGTTGTCAGCGTAAATACTCCTTTTTGTTTGGACCGGATATCTTCGACGTAGTAAAATACTTCCGGATCGAACTCCCGAAGAATGCCGCTCAGTTTATGGACCGCTTTGCGGCTGACCACCGTTTCAATGATGTCCACTTCGGAAATGGCGCCCTCTCCTCGGATCAGGGTCGATCCGAACCCGTTTTGATTGAGCAGCTTAATCAGTTCGGCACCCCGTTTTTTGGTCGCGTAAATGCGGAAAATCTGAAAACCGAAAGCGATCTTGTTCTCTACCCAGATACCCACATAATTCCCGGCCGCGTATCCACCGGCATAAGCCACGTAGGGAAGCAGATCGTTGGCCCGCGAAATGATTTGAGAAATAATCACGATCCAGATGAAGACTTCGAAAAAACCCACGATCGGGGCTTTGCGGCGTTCTCCTTTCGAGACGAATATAATGCGGAGCGTTCCCAGGGTTACGTCGCAGATGCGGCCGAAAAAAATAATCAGCGGGAGTAACCAGGGATAGGTGTCGAAAAAATCAAACATAACTATCGGTTTAATGGGTTTCACGGGCTAAGGTATCGGTTTTGATTTATAAAACCAAGAGCTTAGGCAAGTACCCTAAACCACAAAACGGGTGCCATGGCGGCACCCGTTTTCAGTCGGTTTGCGTATTTTATCCCAAATAAGACTTCAGCAGTTTGCTTCGCGTACTGTGGCGCAAGCGGCGGATGGCTTTCTCCTTGATCTGGCGTACCCGTTCACGGGTCAGACCGAATTTTTCACCGATCTCTTCCAGCGTCATTTCCGAACAGCCGATTCCGAAAAAATAACGGATGATATCGCGTTCGCGGTCGGTCAGGGTGGACAGAGCGCGGTCTACTTCGGTGGCCAGCGATTCATTAATCAGTCCGAAATCCGCATTGGGCGAATCGGCATTGACCAGTACGTCCAGTAGGCTGTTGTCCTCACCGTCGGCGAACGGAGCGTCCACCGATACGTGACGGCCCGAAACACGGAGCGTGTCGGCAACCTTTTCTTTCGGCAGGTCGAGTTCCTGGGCCAGTTCCTCGGGCGAGGGAGTGCGTTCGTACTCCTGTTCGAAGCGGGCGAAAGTCTTGTTGATTTTGTTCAATGAGCCAATCTGGTTCAACGGCAGACGCACGATGCGGGATTGTTCGGCCAAAGCCTGTAAGATGGACTGACGAATCCACCATACCGCATAAGATATGAATTTAAAGCCTCTGGTTTCGTCGAATTTCTCCGCGGCCTTGATCAGCCCTAGATTTCCTTCGTTGATCAAATCGGACAGGCTCAAGCCCTGGTTCTGGTACTGTTTCGCAACAGAAACGACGAACCGTAAATTGGCGCGTGTCAGTTTTTCCAACGCCTGCTGGTCTCCCTTTTTGATGCGTTGGGCCAACTCCACTTCCTCTTCTACCGTAATCAAGTCTTCTTTACCGATTTCCTGCAGGTATTTGTCCAGCGACGCACTCTCCCGGTTAGTAATCGACTTTGTAATCTTAAGTTGTCTCATTTCTTATATTATCCTCTGTGTAGTATTTGCGGTTTTCACCTGCTGTTCCGAAGCCTGGGCCATGTGTTTGGTTACATGTGCTTGTGCTAACGGCAGGGGTTGGCTGCCGGCGGAAAGTTTGTTTGTTTTTTAGTTTGAGGGAAACCACGGCTAAAATCGTGCCCAATTAATTGACCAGTGTATACCGGATAAATTTGCCGTCCGGATAAACACCGTCGATCGACCGGATTTGGCTGGTGATCTTGTTCAGGTCGGAACGGGAGCGGATCGGGGTATCGTTGATTTCCGTAATGATGAATCCTTGCCGTACGCCTGCCTGCCTCAGAATACCTTCGCCTACCCGTTCAACCGAGATGCCGTGACTGATCTGGAGCTGTTCTTTGGCCCGGGCCGTGATCTCCGCAAACTGGCCGCCCAAAGCGGTCGTCGCATCGAAAGAATCTTTGGCCAGCAGATCAGTCTTTCCTGCTTTATTACGCAGAGTGAGGTCGAAATGTTTCACTTCGTCCTTTCTTTTTACTGCGATCCGCACCTTGTCGTTCGGACGGTAGCGGGCGATTTGTTCGGACAGGGTCGCTGCATCGGGGATTTTCACTCCGTTGATCTCGATTAAAATATCTCCTTCTTTCACGCTGGCCTCATTAGCGGCTCCGTCGACGTCGACACTGCCCACATCGATACCGCCTTTCTCCGTAATTCCCAGTTCTTTTCCCATTTGCTCGATGAAGGCCGTGTTGATTTCGTTGTAGCCGATTCCCAGCATCGCGCGCTGTACCACGCCGTATTCCCGCAAGTCGGTCACTACCTTGCTGACAATGGACGAGGGAACAGCAAACGAATAACCGGCAAAGCTTCCGGTCGGCGATTTGATAACCGTGTTAATGCCCACCAGTTCACCTTTGGCATTTACCAGAGCTCCTCCGCTGTTGCCCGGATTCACGGCTGCATCGGTCTGAATAAACGATTCGAGTTTCATCTCATTCTCAATCACATTCAGATTCCGGCCTTTGGCGCTCACGATTCCCGCAGTTACGGTCGATTCCAGGCTGTACGGCGTACCAATGGCCAGAACCCATTCGCCCAGACGCAGGGCGTCGGAGTTTCCGACCGGCAGGAAGGGAAGGTTTTCTCCGTCGATTTTGATCAGGGCGATATCCGTACT
>JAJQAW010000230.1:0-485 GCA_021203585.1 Rikenellaceae bacterium | reverse complement strand
TTTTTTAATGATACGGCGACTACGGATCTCTACAACTCTCTATTCGTCGGCAGGTTCAGAATGTGTATAATAGACAGGGTTTTCTCCGTCGATTTTGATCAGGGCGATATCCGTACTCGGGTCGGTTCCGATGATCCGTGCGGTAAAGGTCCGTCCGTCATTCAGGGTCACATCCAGTTCCCCGGCTTTTTCGATGACGTGGTTGTTGGTGACGATGTAGCCGTCCGGGGTGACCAACACGCCAGAGCCGCTGCCCAATACCCGCATTTCGCCCGGTTCGTCCGAAGGTTCGGGTTGACCGTAGCCCTGGGGGATGCCGAAGAATTCGAAAAACGGGTTATAGCCTCCGTATCCCGAAGAGGGACGACGGCGCACTTCGCCCTTTTTGTCGATGCTCACTACCGCCTGAACGGCATTTTCAGCCGCGTAGGTCAGATCGGGGTAACCGCCGATGTCATAGGTTGTAAAATGGGTCGGTACTTTGT
>JAJQAW010000169.1:3057-3532 GCA_021203585.1 Rikenellaceae bacterium | reverse complement strand
TATTCCAGGTAAGCCTCTCCTGCGTTGGGCGAATTGCTGATCAAAAGAAGTCTCATAAATTTTAACGTTTTTACACAGTTATTGTTATAGTCCGAACAAGGTACGGATTTTCTTTTGTTCCGCAAAACGCGAAAAGGGTAAATTAATATTCTTTTAACCGGATGTTCCGGAATTCGATTTTCATGGGAGGTCCCACATGGACTTGCATTCCGAGGTAGCCCCGCAAGGTCCGGTTTTGCGCATCCGCATCCACTACCACGCTGGTCACCCGTCCATCGATCAGATGGATCAGCGTAGGGCCGTATGCGATCACATGGGCCGTGTGCCACTCCCCGGCCGCGGGCGCCAATCGGTCTGCATCGCCCACCGAAGCACAGACCGTTTTTCGGCCTTCATAGCAAAGGGACAGATCGCCCCGGCGAGCCAGAATCTGTCGGCCCCGCTCTTCGTACATCATTCCTGTATAGTTGTTTCT
>JAJQAW010000169.1:0-3047 GCA_021203585.1 Rikenellaceae bacterium | reverse complement strand
ATCCAGCTGATACCCCTTGAGCGCATATTCGCCTTCCACACGGTTGCTGCGGTAATTGAGCCCGCTATTTCCCCGGTCCGAGACCCGAAATTCCGCTTTCAATTCGAAATCGGCCGGCTGTCCGGCTTCCCAAATAATAAAACTATTTTGCCGAAGGATGGTTTCCGGAGTTACCTCCCCGACCATCACCCCATCCCGAACGGACCAGTATACCGGATCATAGGTCCACCCGTCCAAATCGTGTCCGTTAAAAATGGGATGAAAACCACTCTCTTCCGTTTCGTATTCGGGTTCGAATGGAAATTCCTGCGCGCGGGCCGGAAGCATAAGCAAAAGGGCAGCGAGCCATAGGATAAGCTTTGCCGCGGATCGGTTACCGTTGTATTTCATATTCTGCATAATGGATCGAAGATTAACTGGACAGAATGAAGCCGCGCCCTCTGGAAATTTGGAGGCGCTACCGAGGGTCATAGCCAGGTCGGTATGTTCACCGTGCAGGTCCGTCATTTACTCTAGTTTCAGTATTTCCGCTTCGACAATTTTCGGGAAATGGAGGTATTCCAGCGCATGAATCTTGGAGGCCAGCGACTGCGGAGTATCGTCCGGGTCAACGTCTACGGCCGCCTGGAAAAGGATACGGCCGCTATCGTACGCTTCATTCACCCGATGGATGGTGATTCCCGATTGTCTTTCCCCGGCTTCGATCACCGCCCGGTGAACGTGCTCCCCATACATTCCTTTGCCGCCGAACTTAGGCAATAACGCCGGGTGAATGTTGAGAATCCGGCCGGCGTAAGCTCGGATAATCGTTTCGGGAACAAGGGCCAGGAAGCCCGCCAGGACAATATAATCGATACCTCGCCGTTTTAATTCCTGCAGGGCAAACTCCGGATCACGCAATTGTTCCCGGAAAAAGACCGCTGCGTCCAATCCCAGGTTCGCCGCCCGTGTCAAAGCGTAAGCTTCCCGACGGCTGGAAACCAGGAAGGTCACACGCGCCGCAGAGGAATGTTCGAAGTACCGGAACAGGTTTTCCGCATTAGATCCCGAACCGGACACAAATACCGCTATATTTTTCATTCACAAATTCTTACATTGAAATCTCCCGCGAAGATAGAGAAAAAAGTGCAGCGAATTATCGTTATTAAATGAAAATGTTTTACTTTTGCACTGATTTGACCCAGGCGAAGCCCTTTGCCTGTGGTTCTATTACGCTTAAACGGAGAATATTGTTAACCTTTAATTTTTTTTATTATGTCAGAAATTTCTTTAAAAGTCGTTGAGATCGTGGTTGATAAACTCGGTGTTGACGCAGCAGAAGTAGTACCTACCGCTAGCTTCACCAACGACCTGGGTGCTGACTCATTGGACACTGTAGAACTGATCATGGAGTTCGAAAAAGAGTTCGAAATCTCAATCCCGGACGAAGACGCTGAAAAGATCGACACCGTAGGCGATGCCATCAACTATATCGAAGAAAAGAAAAAGTAATTTAACCCACCCGAACTATTAACAGGGAACTTGTCTAACGAATCTCACGGAAAAATCATGAACAGAAGAGTCGTAGTTACCGGCCTCGGTACGATCAATCCGCTCGGCAACAGTATTGAAGAATACTTCGACAACCTCGAAAACGGAGTCAGCGGAGCAGGACCAATTACACACTTCGACCCCGAAAAATTCAAAACCAAGTTCGCCTGTGAGGTGAAAAATTACGATCCGACCGCCTATTTCGACCGCAAGGACGTCCGCAAATACGATCTGTACACCCAATATGCCCTTATCTCTGTGGATCAGGCCATGAAAGACTCCGGTCTGGACCTGGAAAAAATCGACAATGACCGCACGGGTGTCATTTGGGCTTCCGGAATCGGCGGGCTGGGAACTTTTTACGAAGAGGTAAAGAACTATGTCGAGGGCGGATTTACCCCTCGATATAGTCCTTTCTTTATCCCCAAGATGATCTCCGACATGGCTGCCGGATGGATCTCTATGAAATACGGGTTCCGCGGACCGAACTACAGTACGGTATCCGCATGCGCCTCAGCTAACCACGCCCTGATCGATTCGCTGAATTGGATCCGTTCGGGCAAGGCCGACATCATCGTCACCGGTGGTTCGGAAGCCGCGATCAACCCTCCGGGGGTGGGCGGTTTCAACAGCATGCAGGCGCTCTCCACCCGCAACGGTGACCCGACGAAGGCTTCCCGTCCCTTCGATGTCGACCGCGACGGTTTTGTAATCGGCGAAGGTGCCGGTGCGTTGATACTGGAAGAGTATGAACATGCCGTGGCCCGCGGAGCCAAAATCTATGCGGAACTGGCCGGAGGAGGCTGCAGCGCCGATGCCTACCACTTCACCGCCCCGCATCCGGAAGGATTGGGTGCCAAAAAGTCGATGCACGACGCGATCCAAGACGCCGGATTGAAACCGGAAGACATCGATTACGTCAACACCCACGGTACCTCTACTCCGGTGGGCGACGTGGCCGAAATCAACGGTATTCTCGGAACGTTCGGCGACCACGCGTACAAGCTCAACATCAGCGCGACCAAATCGATGACCGGTCACCTGCTGGGAGCTGCCGGCGCCATCGAAGCTCTGGCGGCCATTATGGCCATTCACCGCGGAGTCGTTCCCCCGACGATCAATATCGAAAACCTCGATCCGCAGATCGATCCGAAACTCAACCTGACCGCCAATCGAGCGCAAAAACGCGATGTGAAAGCGGTATTGAGCAATACTTTTGGATTCGGAGGACACAATGTAACCGTAATTTTCAAAAAGGTTTAAGGCCCCAGAGGCAGTAAACGGGAGATTTCCCCGAACCCGGAAGCCCCATATACCAGGTCAAAGAAAGAGCGGAAAACAAAAGGAATAGGGATTTACGGATCGCTGTTTGTTTTGTTACCGGAATACTTTGACAAATACCTTTTGATGCGTGTTCAAACGTTTATTCCTATCATTCAGAAAAGGGTATAGGCAAGATGCCCCTTATTACAAAATCCTGCACGATATTTTCGGAATCGTTCCGAATAACATAGAGT
>JAJQAW010000195.1 GCA_021203585.1 Rikenellaceae bacterium | reverse complement strand
GGGATAGCCAGGCAAAAGTAACGACCATTTGTAAAATCGAAGAAGGCGAGCCCGGAGCGTTGGCTTTTCTTTCGAATCCGAAATATGAGCCCTTTATTTACGGGACCAAAGCTTCTGTGGTGATTGTCAATCAGGATTTTAGACCGAATAAAGAGGTTCCGGCCACACTGATCAAGGTCCAAAACGCCTACGGTGCTTTTGCCAAAATACTGGAACTCTACCAATCCATGAAACCGCAGAAATCCGGCATAAGTGAACTGGCCTGCATCCATGCTTCGGCCGGGTTGGAAGAGGAGGCGTATGTAGGTGAATTTGCCGTGATCGGCCAGGATGTGAAGATTGGCAAAAATGCTAAAATATACCCTCAGGTCTATATCGGAGACCGGGTAGTGATCGGCCAGGGGGTGACGCTGTATCCGGGAGTCAGGATTTACGATGAATGTGTCCTGGGAGACCACGTTACCCTCCACGCGGGCGTGGTCATCGGGGCGGACGGCTTCGGATTTGCTCCGCAACCGGACGGAAGCTACCATAAAATTCCGCAAATCGGCAACGTGGTCATTGAAGATGAGGTGGAAATTGGGGCCAATACCTGTATAGACCGGGCTACCATGGGCTCGACCGTAATCAAAAAAGGAACCAAGATCGATGATTTGGTGATGATTGCCCACAATGTGCAAGTAGGGGAAAACAGCGTATTCTCCGCTCAAGTGGGTATCGCCGGATCGACACGGATCGGCCGGAATTGTATGTTCGGCGGTCAGGTCGGCATAGCCGGACATATTTCCATTGCCGAGGGAACGCAAATCGCATCGCAGTCCGGTGTGGCTAATTCCATCAAAACACCGAATCAGGCGCTTATGGGCACACCGGCTTACGATGCGCGTTCCTACCAACGGGCGGCCATCGCTTTTAAAAGCCTTCCGGAGGCACTGAAAAAGATCAGCAGCCTGGAAAAAGAATTGGCTCGGCTGAAAGAAAATCTTTCCTTGTAATTTTTATTCCTCAGGGAGTGGCTATTCAACGTGATTTTTCCCGTAAAACCGGAGCGGCAAGCCCGGAATCTATTCAGGATTCGGAGCCTGCCGCCCAGGTCATCATGGGGATAGATCCCGGTACCAATTTTACCGGCTACGGTATCATCACCGTGCAGGGAAAAGAGGTACACTGTGAGGCAATCGGTTACATCGATATGGTTAAAATGCCGGATACATACCAGAAGTTGCGGCATGTTTTCGAACGAGTATCCGGCATCATCGAATCTTACCGTCCGGATCAAGTAGCTTTTGAATCCCCGTTTTATGGTGAAAATGTGCAAAGCATGTTAAAGCTCGGACGGGCCCAGGGGGTGGCGATGGCCGCTGCGCTGACCCGGGGTTTGCCGGTTTTCGAATACGCCCCGCGAAAAGTAAAGGCTTCCATTACCGGCAATGGTGCCGCATCGAAAGAACAAGTGGCCGCCTTCTTGTGCAGTCAGCTGAAAATCCAGCAACTTCCCACCAATTTGGATTCCACGGATGGTTTAGCGGTAGCCATGTGTCATTACTATGAAATGACATCCCTGAAAACGGAGCGGCAAGGGAAGGAGGGTATAAAATCCTGGAAGGATTTTGCCGCGAAAAACCGAAAGCGGATTAAACAGTAGCCATCGTGTGTAACAGGGCAGCAAGGCCCGTTACCGGGCTGTTTGTTTTTCCCATTCCAGCAGTTTTTGCTTCACTGAGGTACCCTAACGGTAATGTCCGATCCTCCCGTCGGACCGTACGATCCGGTGGCAGGGAATGAGCCAGCTGACGTTATTTTTTCCGATAGCCGTTCCGGAAGCCCGGATGGCTTTTGGGAACCCGGATTTTTCTGCCAATTCTTTATAAGTCATGGTTTGTCCTGGCGCTATTTCGGTTAGAACCCTCTATAGAATAAGCTGGAAGGCCGTTCCGCAAACCAGGACATCGATCGATTCACGGTTTGAATTTTCGGTTAGAAACAACCTTTTAGCCAGTAATTTAATCGATTCAACATCGGATTTCAGTTTCTCTTTGGGCCAAAACCGCTCCAGTTTTCTTTCGGCTTCTCGTTCGGAGCCGGTGACAAAGCTCAACCAGCAGACCCCCAGCTCGGTCTCGGCGATGAGGCATTTGCCGACCGGAGTATCGCAAAAACCGTAACGGGCCATCGGTTTTTCACCGTTCAGGATATGGAAATTGATCTTCATCCGCGGTAGTTTTGAGAAAGGTAATGAATTTTTTGCAGGCTTTGCCTTACCTTAGCAGAAATTTTTTACAGATGAAACTTCTTTGGCTCGATGTCAATTGTTCGTATGCGCACTCCTCCCTGGCTTTACCTGCCATTCATGCGCAATGCGGAGATGAGCAGGCAGATTGGGAAGCGGTATCGGCTACTCTGGCTACCCCGATAGGGACCTTAGTCCGGCAGATTATGGAGCGTAAACCGGATGTGATCGCCGCCACCGCTTGGCTTTTTAACCACGATTACCTGATCGGGGTTCTTTTTCGGATCAAGGCGCTGATTCCGGAGGTTACCGTGGTGCTGGGCGGCCCGGAGTTCTTAGGAGACAACGAATCTTTCCTGAGGAGAAATTTACCGGTCGACGCGGTTTTCCGCGGCGATGGTAAAGAGAGTTTTCCACGATGGTTGCGGTTTGCCCGCGACCGGGAACAATGGAAGACCATTGCCGGATTATGTTTTCTCGACGCGGAAGGAGTTTATCGGGACGGGGGAATGGCGCGAGTGAAGGATTTTGCCGCGTTGAACGCACCCGAAGAAAGCCGTTTTTTTGCCAGGAATAAACCGTTCGTACAACTGGAGACCACTCGCGGATGTTTCAGTAGTTGTACTTTTTGCGTGAGCGGTAATGAAAAGCCGGTACGCACTTTACCCGTAACACACGTTCGGCGACGGTTGGAACGGATCCGAGGTAACGGGATTCGGGAAGTTCGGTTGTTGGATCGTACCTTCAACGGAGATTGGCGCCGGGCGGTCGAATTGTTGGAATTATTTCGGCAGTTTCCGGAGATGCGGTTTCACTTGGAACTTCATCCGGCTCTATTACCCGCAACTCTCCGGCAAGTACTGGCAAGTATGCCGCCGGGCATGCTTCATGTGGAAGCGGGTATTCAAAGTTTGCGGGAGTCAGTGCTAAATATTTGTAACCGGGCCGGCCAATTGTCCGAAGCCCTGGATGGATTGAGATTCCTTTGCGGACTGAAAAATATGGAAACCCATGCGGATTTGATTGTCGGTTTACCGAATTATTCCCTGGAACATATTTTTGAGGACATCCATACCCTGGCAACTTTCGGAGCCGGAGAAATTCAGTTGGAATTGGTGAAAGTTTTACCGGGCACGCAGCTGCGGGCACAGGCCGAAGCGCTGGGGTTGGTCTATTCACCCCTACCGCCTTACGAAATTCTTCGGACCGAACGCATGCCGGTGGAAGAAGTACAAACCGGCCGGTTGTTGTCCCGCTTGCTGGATTTTTACTACAATTCACGCGTCTGGCATGCGGTCGCCAGACG
>JAJQAW010000021.1 GCA_021203585.1 Rikenellaceae bacterium | reverse complement strand
GATGATCCGGTATCACTTCTACAGGCAAATAGATTTCTTCTGGAAGGTAAGAAGTTCTGTATTTTTCCACAAGTTGAATTTGTTGAGCCTGCCTGACATATAAGGTATCCCGAACGGCTTCAGGCAACTTGTCAAGAATGTGCTGAACCTTGGCCTGCTGACTCGCGCTTTGAATATGATTCCATAACAAAAACCGGATAACGTGTGGATATCCCACATATTTTTCCATAAACCGGATCTTTCCCGACCTTGCCCATTCACTTTCCACATTTAAAATGGCAGAATCCATATACTCCCATTCCTCGTCTTCTGTCCAGGTCCGGTTATCGAAACCTTCTTTACGTCTGACATCCCAGGGCTGCCGGATTTTTTCCGCCAGATTGGTCGGTTCAACGACCATAAGATTATAATCCTCATTGATCGGTGTACCTGAAACATTCCCGGTCTGTTGCCAATCCGTGATTTTGATCTTAATGTGACCAGGCTCCACAATAAAGAAGGTAAATTTTCCGAAATAATCCGCTCTCAACGACAAACCGGCAAGAAACGGATCATCTACGCTTCCTGTATATTGAAATTCTGAATTTACCACTAAAACACTATCGATGAGCGGCCCATTTTCTGCCAGACTCAGGCGGGGAATTCCCATATATACATATTTGCCATCCAGCGAGTTATCAGGAAGCTCTCCGTGGACAGTAAAGTTATTCTGCGCTAACAAATAATAAGGCAGCAATAAAAATAGTATAAGAAAAATTGATCTAAACATCATCCCTTATCCAACAATTAAAAAAAGGGTGCACACCGCGTTATGTATTATCGCGACAGGCACCATAAACATTATTTCCCCTTTTGTTTCTTTTTAGCCTCATCATAGGCATCCTTGCAGGGCTGAATGCAGCCTTTACGGACATCTGCACATTTGCTAATACAATTCGCATACGCATCAGCTTGTTCTATAGTAGGAGTACCCCAACTCGGCAGATAATCGGCACAAGAATCCGAACAGGAATCATAGAAAGTTTCGCATGGATCTACACATTCATCGTAGATTTCTTCTAACGTTTTTTCGGAACGGGTTTTATGCGTGGTAATTTGGACATGACTCATATTATATTTTGCCGGGCTTTTATCAATTCCATCTGGGAAAATTCTTGTCCGGAAAACGTTTCACAGGTAAGAGTGGCCAATCTCACATTTCGCTCCTGATAATCAAATCCGACCATATCACTTATTTGTTTCATAATCACCTCCGTCTCAGATCTATCTGAAGAATTTGCGGCCATTTCATTTAAGTGAAAAAAAGCATTGTATTGGGCATCCGTGAATAACTCCAATGTCTGGGTCAGCTTGCGCATATCTTTTCGAATCTCTGCCGAAAAACTTTGATAATTTTCTGATGCTACAAAAAGATCGGCAGCGGTTAATTCCTCTTCTTCAAAATGATACGATTCACTCCCGTCGCTCTGGCAACTGTACAGCATTACCCCCGCAAGCAGGATAACAGCTAAAAATCCGAATAAAAGTCTGAGTTTTTTCATACTGGAAAGTGTGTTAGTTAAACAATTTACACAAGGTTCGTCCCTGTTTATAATCTTCAACAGAAGAAAATCCGATGTTGGGCTTTTTACAAAAATAGAATAAAATTCTAAACTACAAAGAATTTTAAAGTTTTAATTAAAAAACAGTTATCATTTCATTCTATATAAAATCGGGCCATCAGCTCCTCGATTTTGGCTGCCAACTCTTCGCCGCGCAGTTTGCGGGCCAGGATCGTGCCGTCGCCGTCGATGATAACTGTGTAGGGAATGGTCTTTATGGAATACAGACCACCGATATCCTGCCGGGCGCTGATCCATTGAAGCCACGTCATATTGTATTGTTCGATGGCCCGCACCCAGTTTTTTTTCACTGGAATCGGAAGTGATACCGATCACGACCAAACCGCGATCCTTGTATTTTTCATGCAATCCGGCAATCACCGGCATTTCTTTCATGCAAGGCCCGCACCAGGATGCCCAGAAATCCAGGAGAATTAATTTCTTACCCGGCAGAATCTCCGATAATCTCATCTTTTCTACGTCGGGGGTTTTTGCTTCAAAATCGGTATACGGTTTACCTATCTGTACTCCTGCCGGAACGACCTCGATCGGATCATATATCGATAAATCCAGCGAATCGCTAACTTGCTGAATACGGAGTTTTTGTTTCTCCCGGTTTTCCTCCAGTCTATTCATGGATGCATCCGGCAATCGATCAAGAATATGTTGTACTTTTTTTTGTAAATTTTCCCGTCTCATGTATTCGAAAAGTATGACTGTAACAACCTCCGGAAAAAGAACATACTTTTCTAAAAATTCGATTTCCGCATCACTGGCCCGCTGGCTTAAATCTCTCGGAAAATTGCGTCTGTATTCCAGTTCATCGTCTGTGGTCCAAGTCCTCGCTTGCAGTCTTTCCCTCCGCTCAAGGCTCATCGGCCTGGAAATTCGTCTCACCCGATTACGCGGTTCTTGCATCAACTTATTGTAATCGTCATTATAGGTGTACCGCAAAGGGTATAAAAATCGGGGTAATCAGTTAAGTTAAATTCAATTTTTCCCGGTTCCAGTATAAAATGCACGGTAATCCAACGGCCGGTTTCTCGGCTTTTACCTTGCAAATAAGCATAGAACGGCGATTCTGTTATTACTCCCTGGTAAACTATAGTACCGTTTTTTACGAGAACACTGTCTATTAGTTTCTCATAGTTTTCATAATATATTGCATCCCGGTAGAGTTTTATATATTCGCCATCGAACGTGTGATCGGGAAGCTGCCCTTTTAATGTATATTTTTCCTGTCCGTAAAAAATATGCGGCAAACAGAATAATACCAAATGTAAGCTGATGTTCCTCATTTCGCTATATAAATTTACTGCATTGGTCCCGTAGGCCAATGCAGTGATGAGTTGATTTTCTTATTCTCCGTGAATGCGATTACAGTCATCGATACATTTTTGATGCTGACTCTCGGCAATAGATTCGCAGAGAGAATGATCATGCTCCCCTTCAATTACACAGGTAACACTTGTGTCAATTTCATCGCAATTATCCAGGCATTCCTGAAGTGTTTTTTACGTTCTTCCTCGGCCTTCTCTTCCGGTGTCTGTCTTGTCGATAGGACTATGATATTTTTACGATATCTTTGCTGTGCTTGAATTAATTTAAGCCCTGTAAATGCTGACCAGCGAAAGTTTCACGAATCAGTGCGGATCGCCAGGAAGCTTTGGCTTGATAATCAAAACCTAATAACTCGCTCAGTTGAGGCACTGCATCCCGGATTACTTCCGGTCCGTTTTAGTAACTGATTAAATCACTTAATCTCCGGAATTCGGCCCGATCACTGCCGGATAAACCCGATAGAATAGCGGCAGTCGCCCGGCTGTCTTTTTGTAATTGACTACGCATGTGTTGGTAAGCTTCGGAAGCCACGAAAAGATCGGCAGCGGTTAGTTCTTCTTCTTCGAAGTAATACGAGTCATTGCCATCGCTCTGGCAACTGTACATAAC
>JAJQAW010000014.1:423-3555 GCA_021203585.1 Rikenellaceae bacterium | reverse complement strand
AGAAAAAATATTTAAAAATACTGGGTTTAGGTTGTATTAATCGTGCAAAACGAATTCGAACAGAAAACCTTTATGGAAAACATTGTAATTTCCGATTGGGTTGATAAAAAATTTCGAATTGCACACAGGAGATGACGGGGCAGTCGTCTCCCTTTTTTATTTCCTTAGCCTCTGAATTTTTCATTTTCCTTTGCATTTCCGATCTTCGTGTCCTTCCTGCTTTTTGCTTACTATTTACCACAGTAAATCCCGCTCTCCCAGGCGGATGAGTTCCAGTCTCTTCGAAAGTTCTGTGGCCAAGGGGATATCCGTTTGGCTCAGTCCTTTTAATTCGCTTTCGATCAACCGCCAACCTTTGGAGCGAAGGTCCGGGGCGGCATAATCTTCCAGGTATTCGGAAAAAGTCAACAGTCCGTTCGGCGTGCAGTACCGTTTAATAAACCCGTTTACGGAAAACTCCATGAAATGCTCCCCGGTTCGCCCTTTTCGGTAACAGGCCGTGCAAAAGGAGGGGATGCGGCGCTGAGAAACCAGAGTCTCGATAATTTCCGCCAAAGGACGTTTATCGTTCAGTTCGAATTGTTCCTTGTGGATATTTTGTCCGGGTTTATCGGAGCAGTACCCGCCTATTTCCAGTTTGGTGCCGCCGTCGATTTGCGATACCCCGTACTCGATCAACCGGTCCCGCAGAGCGGCCCTCTCGCGGGCGGTCAGGATCAAGCCGGTATAGGGAACAGCCAGGCGCAGGATGGCTACCAACCGGATAAAATCTTCGTCGTCGACCAGGTGCTCCAATGGAAGTCTAACCTGGGAAGCCGTTTTGATCCGGGGAAACGAAATGGTATGAGGCCCCACTTTAAAACAGGCTTCCAGATGGTTTACATGCCGTACCAAGGCCATGACTTCAAACCGCCAATCGTATAAACCCAAGAGAGCTCCGAGACCCACATCGTCGATACCGGCTTGCATGGCTCGGTCAAAAGCGGTCAGGCGGTAGTCATAATCCCGTTTGGGACCGGCCGGATGATACTTCCGATAGGCTTCAGGATGGTACGTTTCCTGAAAAATTTGATAGGTGCCGATTCTCGATTGCCGTACGGTGCGAAAACCCGTAATGTCCAATGGCGCGGCATTGATGTTGATCCGGCGAATTTCTCCGTGTCCCTTTTTGACCTCGTAAACCCATTTAACGGTTTGTGCTATATACCGGGCATCGTAGCGCGGATGCTCCCCGTAAACCAGAATCAACCGTTTGTGTCCGGCATCTTCCAGGGCCTCGGTTTCGGATTGGATTTCGGAGTGGGTGAGGGTATGCCTTACGGCGGTCCGATTATTGGCCCGGAATCCGCAATAAGAACACTGGTTGATGCAGCGGGTGCCGATGTATAAAGGAGCGAAAAGGACGATCCTGTTTCCGTAAACGGCCTGTTTGAGTTGCCGGGCGCTCTCCAGTATCAGGTTGCGGGCTTCGGGTGTATCGGCGTTTAAAAGTACTGCGGTTTCGGCTAAAGAAAGCCGCTGCCGAGAGAGCGACTTACCGACCACTTCCCGAACTCGCTCAATAGACGGGTCGCGGGTCACGCAAAGAATCTCTTCGATTTCCAACGGGTCGATGAACGGAACGTTCGGACGATCGGGGATACGGTACGTTTGCGGGTGAAATAACATCTCTTAATATTTAGCCGTACAAATGTACGAATACATCGTGACTAACGTTGTCCGGGCCGGTCTTATTTTTGTAAGGAGGGGATAAATCCTATCTTTGTCCACGAAAAATAAAGAGAAAAATGATGAAAGAGCGGGGATTGTTCGGAAGTAAATTCGGTATTATTGCCGCCGCCGCGGGTTCGGCGATCGGGTTGGGGAATATCTGGCGTTTTCCTTACGTGGCGGGCGAAAACGGAGGAGCCGCTTTTCTGCTCATTTACCTGATCATTGTGATCTTGATCGGTCTGCCGATGATGCTGGCCGAACTATCGATCGGCAGGGCTTCTAAACGCAATGTGTTCGGAGCTTTTAAAGTACTAAAGCCCCATTCTGGATGGCCGTTGGTCGGACTCTTGGGGGTACTCACCCCATTGGTGATTCTGATTTTTTATTCGGTGGTTTCGGGTTGGACGATGAGCTTTTTGTGGCAGTCGCTGGCCAATCAATTTAAGGGATTATCCAGCGAGCAGGTCAAAACCGGATTCGATGCCTTCGTGGCTACCGGATGGCAACCGATATTGTGGTCGGCGGTCTTTGTGGCAGTGACCGGAATCATCGTGATAGCCGGGGTCGAAAAAGGCATTGAGCGCTACAGCAAGATACTGATGCCGGTCATGCTGTTGCTTTTAATAGCTATGGGTCTATATTCGATGACTCTGTCGGGATTCGGAGCCGGAATGAAATTCCTGTTTCAGCCGGATTTTTCAAAAATTACCGGAACCGTCTTTCTGGAGGCTTTGGGTCAGGCATTTTTCTCCTTAAGCCTGGGTATGGGGATTATGATCACCTATGGATCTTACATTCGGGATAAGGACAATATGGGAACCACCGTGGGAGCGGTAGCTCTCTCGGATACACTGATCGCATTACTGGCCGGAATCGCCATATTTCCTGCGGTGTTTACTTTTGGGATCAATCCGACTTCCGGTCCGGAGCTTGTTTTTATCACCCTTCCGGGATTGTTCCAGCAGATGACCGGAGGCCACTTTCTTTCGATCGTCTTTTTTGCCCTGTTGCTGATTGCCGCCGTCACTTCGGCAGTTTCCGTCATGGAAGTCTTGGCCGCTTATTATACGGAAGAATTTAAAGTCAGTCGCCGCCATGCCGGGATCGTTATTTCGCTGTTCATCATGTTTATGGCTTCGATCTGCGCGATTTCCCAGATGCCCGGTTCCCGACTGCGCGTAGCAGGTATGGATCTTTTCGATCTTTTTGACAAAGTCTCTGCGACTTATATGCTCCCGGTCGGTGCATTTTTTGTAACCCTCTTCGCGGGCTGGGTCTTCGGTAAAAAGCGCTTCGAAGGGCAGGTTACCAGCGGAGGGCTTTACAACACGCGGATTTTTCCACTCGTCTTGTTCATCGTTCGTTACATCGCCCCTTTGGTTATTCTGGATATCTTACAGACCAAAGCAGGACATTTAA
>JAJQAW010000014.1:0-413 GCA_021203585.1 Rikenellaceae bacterium | reverse complement strand
GTTTTCGCACCGCTCGGGGATTTCCGGTAAAAAAAACGGGGTAAATATTGATAATTCGACCGAAAACCGATACATTTGCCTTACAATCTTTTTAAACCTTTTATAAAACTAAAGTTATGGCTTACAAAATTGACGCGGATACTTGTACTGCATGCGGAACCTGCATCGACGAATGTCCGGTAGAAGCGATCTCTTCTGGTGACGTGTATGTTATCAATCCGGCGACTTGTACGGACTGCGGTTCCTGCGCAGACGTTTGCCCGGTAGAGGCGATCAGCGCAGAATAAGTAAGTAACACACGAGAGCATTCGCGCTCTTTTTTTATTATGGTAAGGCGGCCCGCAGGGGGCCGCTTTCTTATTTACCGATATCCGGAAACCGTTGCGAAATACTAGGTTGGATCGAAACCGAAG
>JAJQAW010000325.1 GCA_021203585.1 Rikenellaceae bacterium | reverse complement strand
CAACAAGCTGATTTCCAGCCGGGAGGATTCTCCGAATACTGCCGCTTCCGATGCCGGCTGCCGGATCGTTGCCTCCGGCTCATGCGCTCCGGGAAGCCGGAATTCCTCGGGAGCCGGGGTATGATCGGTGATCCACGGTTCCGGTAAAAAAATTCCGGATCCGGCGCCTACGGTATCCGCAACGGTCTGTGCCTCTAAGTTATGCTCCTGGATGGCTCTCACAAGGGTCAAAGTTACGTTTTTTCGCCGATTTATGACAGCATGTTCTTTGAATTAAGCTGAAAAACCTGTAGTTTTGCAGGGGTTTAGTTCAGTCCGCAGGACCCTGATTGGCGGACCGCCCCTGAAAAGCGAAAAATAACGAACAAAATAAAGAAACCTATGCGATTTCCATTGCTACAAATCCAAGACAACGCCGAGCTCATCGAACAAGTGACCGCAAACGCACAAGAAACAACCTCCTTGGGCCTGGCCGACCTGATTCTGGCGGGGGGTTGGCTGATGATCCCGCTGGCCCTGTTGGGAGCCGTTTCAATCTTTATTTTCGTAGAACGGTTTTTAGCCATCCGCAAAGCGATCAATTACGACCGCCATTTCATGGACCGCATCAAGGAGAATATTTACGACGGCAAAGTGAACGCGGCCATGCAATTGTGCCGCAATACCGATACTCCGATCGCCCGGATGATCGAAAAGGGCATCGAAAGAATCGGTCGTCCGCTGAACGATATTCATAGTTCGATCGAAAATGTGGCCAATCTGGAAGTCTCCAAATTGAAAAGCAGCCTACCGTTCCTGGCTACCATTGCCGGCGGGGCCCCGATGATCGGGTTCCTGGGAACGGTTATCGGTCTGGTGCAAGCCTTTATGGACATGGCTGCCACGACGGGCGGAGTGGATATCGCCGTCCTTTCCAGCGGTATGTACACAGCGATGGTCACTACCGTAGCCGGTTTGATCGTCGGGATTCCCGCCTATTTCGGATACAACTACCTGGTGGCCCGTGTCGAAAAAGTGGTTTTCCAGATGGAAGCCAACTCCATGGCCTTTATGGATATCCTCAACCAACCGGTGGAAAAACGCTAAGAATAAAGCAGGCTTATGGCTATCAAAAGACAATCCAAAGTAGACGCATCGTTTTCCTCCTCGTCGATGACCGACTTGATGTTTCTACTGCTTACTTTCTTCCTGGTTCTGACCACGATGGTAAGTCCCAATGCCTTGAAACTGGTGCTCCCGCAGAGCAACAGCCAGGTCAAGGATAAAGCCCTGACCACCGTTTCGATAAATAGCGATCTGCAATACGCGGTAGAAGCGATTCCCGTATCGTTCAATCAGCTCGAAACAGCGCTTCAGGAACGCCTGGCCGGCCAGGAATCACCCACGATCTCCCTGCACTGCGATAAATCCGTGCCGATCGACGAGGTGGTTAAGGTGATGAACATCGCCCGCAACAACGACTTTAAATTAATTCTGGCCACCAGCCCTGAGTGATGTACTCGATAGCCGATCAGGATAACCGCAAAAACAGGATCATCGGTGCGGTGGCGACAGGAATTTACATCGTCATCTGGGTGTTGCTGATCCTTTTCGTTACCTTCCGGATCCACGATCCGCTGGAGGATGCGGAAGGGATTCTGATCAATTTCGGCAGTACCGAAACCGGTTGGAGCGAGCAAGATATGGCCAATAGCGACGAGACAGCCGATGCGGCCCGGACAGCGCAAAGCTCCTCTCCCAACGCTTCGACCGAAGAATATGTCACCCAAACCCTGGAAGAAGCCCCCGAAGTTCCCGAAAATCCGACGCTCACCCAACAGCCCGCTCCGGTCGAACAGCCGGCACAGGATCAACGGCCCGCCGAAGAAACTCCTGTCGAACAACCCCGGGAGGTTAATCAACGGGCGTTGTTTCCGGGACGGACCGAAGGAAGCACCGCTACTTCCGAAGGAACCGCACCGGGAGCCGGAAATCAGGGAAATCCGGCGGGTGATCCGACCGGGAGCCAAGAGGGTACCGGAACCGGGAATAGCGGCATCTCTTACAGCTTATCCGGCCGTTCGCTGGTAGGCTCCCTGCCCAAACCCTCTTACACGGCTCGGGAAGAGGGTCGCGTGGTCATCGAAATCCATGTGGACCAACAGGGAAGGGTTACCCGTACGGCGTTCCGTTCGGTAGGTTCCACCACAACCAACAGCGCCCTGGTGACAGCGGCCGAACGTGCGGCCCGTCAGGCCCGTTTCAATGTCGACGAAAATGCTCCGTTCCCACAGGTGGGAACCATTACCTATAATTTCCGCATGCAGTAAAGGTTCCGGCATCCGCCCTCAAGGATCCATCTTATGGACCGGTTAGCCGGAAAAGCAGCTTTTTTAGGCCGCAGCCACCGCCAACCCCGACCGATCCGGAAAAGCCTAATCAGCAGCAAGAGAAACCATCGTTTTACCGATAAAAAAATCCGGAGCACTCCACAAGAAAAAACCAGCTATCGTCCCGGAAAATAGGAACGATCATATATCGATCCGCCATTCCCGCCGGGAACTAAATTTCAAACCAGCCTTCCGGGTCCGGAACAATAGACCGGCACGTACCGGCAGTCCTATCGAAAAACAAAAAAGAATCAGCGAATAACCGGCTTGATTTTCCCACCAGGAAAGATCCGGATGTGACCACAGAGCGGCGCAGAACAGAAAGGTAGATAAGCGCAACACCTCGGACAGGGTGGATTTACGGGCCATATCGGTCTGGATGAGTTAGATTCCGACCAGATAACTCATTCCACTTCAATACCGGCAAAATTTAAAAAAAAGAGTTATCCGCTCACCATTCGGTGCTTCAACTCCCCGGGAATTTCCGGCATGGCACCGGCACAGCTGCAAACGTATGCGGCCACCTCCGCGGAGAGTTCGTGCGCTTTCTCCAAAGGCATTCCGTGCAACCGCGCAGCTATAAAGGCTGCCGTAAAAGCATCCCCGGCTCCGACCGTATCCACCACTTTCACCCGGGAAGCAGGACGACAGGATAGACGATCTCCTTCGAGAACGATGCTTCCCTCCGAGCCCCGGGTATAGATAATTCCCTGCAAGGAAAACAGCTCCTCAAGCCGGCGTAAAGGCTCGGCTTCCGTCCCGGAGATCCCGAACCAGGGCTGCAGTACGGCCAACTCTTCTTCGTTTATTTTCAACCAATCGGCTAACCCGAGAGATTCTTCGATCAACGCTTTGGAATAATAATTCTGACGTAAGTTGACATCGAATATTTTCCATGCGGATTGCGGAACAAAGTGCAGAAATTCCCGGATAGTGTCCCGAGAGCATCGATGGCGTTGCGCCAAGGATCCGAAGCTAACCACCAACGCACGGGCAGCCAACTCTCTCATACGGTCCGTGATTTGGAGAAAATCCCAAGCCGCAGGTTCTGCAAAACGATACTGCGCCGTCCCTTCCGCATCCAATGAAATCCGAACGCTGCCGGCCGGAAAACCCGGAGTTTGCAACAAGTAGGGAATTTTTTTCTCTTCCAGAACACGCACCGCCCGGCGCCCCCACGCATCGTCTTCGATAG
>JAJQAW010000347.1 GCA_021203585.1 Rikenellaceae bacterium | reverse complement strand
CCGCCGAAGAGAGCAAGCCCACCCCCACACTACGGATGCTGTCGAAAGTCATCAAGGCCGCAGCCACCGTCAAAACCAGAATCAATCCGTTGATCATCCGTTCGAAAATCGAAAGTTTGGTTAGATTTCCCCGGACGATATAATTTTGGTCGGTCTGCGCTTCCAGTTTTTTCCAGGTAGTAGAAAATGATACGAGTAACCTTGATCAGGATCCAACCGATCGCGGCTATCAACAATACTTCCAATCCATGATTCAACGCATCGTAATAACGGCTGTCGGCAAAAAGACTCCGGCTGAATAGCTTGACCAGAACCCAGATCAGCACGAACAGAAAGGGAAGTTTCAATACCTCGACCACAAAACCATCCAATTGATTGGGCGATCGATCTACGTGTTGAGCCACCTTACGGGTCACGAACCGGTAAATCAGGATCACTCCGGCTAAAGCCGCCACAAAGATCAGCACCCCCATGATCACACGGGCCGACTCGCCCTGAAAAATATCGTTTAAAAAATCCATCCTATACGCTTTAATGCTCCATGGTTTTGCAATTATCGTGCAAGTTATCTCCCTCGGAAAAGGGAACGATGGACGGTGAAAACAACTTTAATTTTCCGTGAATTCTACGCGGGGCTTGAGGTTGCCGGTTTTTTTGCTTACCTTAGTCCGTGGATTGTGTTGACGGGCTATTCCCGGGAAAACCGATTCGGGGAGTTTTTGCGAAACCTGTTCCCCGCGCCGGCTCACCGTCGAAAAGAAGGAGTACGGTCCCGTTTCATCTTTTTGTTCTTTTTCCGGGGAGCGGGCGTTCGGTTGGCACGAAGTTGGTATCGGTACAAAAGTTTTTAACGGCGCTTTAACTCGTTATGAAAATCATTACAAATAACACTATGAAAAAATTATTGCTACTCGGTATTGCCTTGTTTTCCGTGCAGGCGCTTCTGGCGCAGAAGATCGGGATCAAGAACAACTTGATTTACGACGCCCTGCTCACACCGAATCTCGGGCTGGAATTCGGACTGGGCGAAAAAACGACCCTCGATGTAGTAGGCGGCTATAACTGGTTCGACTTGAATAAAGACAAAAACAAAAAGCTCAAACACTGGCTGGTACAACCGGAGATCCGTTTCTGGAGTTGTGAAGCTTTCAACGGTTTTTTCTGGGGGGGTACACGCCCACGGCGGAGAATTTAATGTAGCGAATGTAAAAATGCCTTTCGGCGCCTTAAAAACCCTGCGCGACCACCGCTATGAAGGCCACTTTTACGAAGGCGGGGTCAGCGTGGGATACCAATGGCTCATCGGTAAGCGCTGGAATCTGGAAACCAGCATCGGAGGAGGATATGCCCGCTACTCCTACGACAAGTATGACGGCCACGATAAATGCGCCGACTGCCTCAAATCCCGCGATAAAAATTACTGGGGGGGGGTAACCAAAGCGACTATTTCCTTTATTTATTTCTTACGCTAAGCATAGCGGTAAAAAACGATGACGACGATGAAAAAAATCTATAGCCTTCTGATCCTTATTTTGATGCTTCCGGCAGCTGTCGAGGCCCAGCGCAGCTATTCGGGCAGCCTCTCTTTCCGGGAGGTAAAAGCCGATAAACAGGACCAAAATCTTTACCTGGAAGCGATCTTCGATCCGGACGACATTACCCTGGGGCGACAGGAGATGTTGATCGTGACCCCGGTGCTGCGCTCTTCGGACCGCACCCGCCAGATCGTATTCGATCCGGTAATGATCGTCGGCTCGGTACGCCATCGGGCCAACGAACGCGCACGGGTGTTGGACGGGTTGTCCCTGGAAAACCATCCGATGCAAACGGTGGTTTATCACCCCAACCGCGCGATGGAACCGATCCGGATGCGGATGAACGTTCCGTACGAGCCGTGGATGCGGTAGGGAGAACTGGTATTCCTGGAAGAGGTAACCGGTTGCCGGAATCTGGAATTGACCCACAATACCTATCGGGGTTTGTCCCCGATCCTTCCTCCGGTCGTTCGCCCCAGCTACCAGGTAGCCTATGTGGAACCGCCCACCGAAGAGGTAAAACAACGCAGCGAAACGTATGAAGCGCGGTTGAATTTCCGCGTGAACCGGTACGATATCGAACGGGATTACATGAACAACGCCGCCGTTCTGGCCGAAGTAGACCAAATCATCCGGGAGGTTCACCAGGATGAAAACCTGACTGTCAATCAGTTTAAAGTGACCGGCTATGCCTCCCCCGAAGGAGCGTCAGCGCACAACATGACCCTGTCGGAAAACCGGGCCAAATCGTTCGTCAAGTATGTTCAGGACCAACATGCCATCCCGCAACAAGTGGTGCAGATCAACTGGAAGGGCGACGACTGGGAAGGATTACGCCGGATCATGGAAGAATCGGAGTTTTCGAGTAAAAACCAGGTATTGGGCATCCTGGACGGAACCAGCGACGCGCAGCAACGGAAAAATCAATTGCGCAACCTGGGATCTGCTTACCGCACGCTCCTGGACGATTATTATCCCTATCTGCGGCGGAACGAATACACCATCGGATACATCGCCAGACCCTTCAGCGTCGAGGAAGCCCGAGCATTGGTTAAAACCAAACCGCAGCAGTTGAGTCTCAACGAAATGTATCTGGTGGCCAATACCTATCCGAAAAACAGCGCGGAATTCAAAGAAGTGTTCGACATCGCAGCGCGCCTGTATCCGAACGATCCGTACGCCAACCTGAACAGCGCGGCCCTGGACATCGAAAACGGAGCCTATGATACGGCATTGGATCGGGCTCAAAAAGTGGACCTTCCCGAATCCTGGAACAACATCGGGCTGATTTACATTCAAAAAGGAGATTATACCCAAGCGGCACAATATCTCCGCAGGGCAGCCGAGGCCGGTCTGCCGATCGCTCGGGAAAATCTCAACCAACTCAATACCTGGCTCGAAGATCCGGAATAAATGTCCGGTTACACCGCAGAGCGGTTTGTACATATTAAACCCTAAAAAACCCTTGTTACCGTTCCGTGTAACAAGGGTTTTTTAGGGTCGGGCTCCCCGGTTTTTCCGAAGCTTTCCCGCCTGTCTTTTTGCAGACCCACGGTGAGTAGGGCCCTTTGTTCACACTCCGCGCCGCACCGTGCACCGCCGACGAATGTGAACCGAAAAACTCCCTATGCTCCACCGAAAAAAGGCTTACTCCATGGGTTCGAACATATCTTTGCCATATCCGGAAACCGGACATGTGAATTTATCCGGAACATCTTCGAAGGCTGTTCCCGGAGGTATGCCCTGATCGGGTTCTCCGATTTCCGGATCATACACCTAACCGCAAACCGTACAGACATACTTGACCATGCCGCTGCTCGAATGCAGTGAGCACGCGTGTTCGGAATGAGTATGTTCCCGGCAGCGGGATTCCGTAGAAAAGGCGAAAGCGGACCAGAAGAAAGCCCCGCATACACAAAGCAGCGATACTGTAAAAGTGATTTTTTTCATCATCGGCCATTTTTGATTGGTAAATAAAATGCAATATAATTATATTATAATTTTAATCCCAATCCATACGGTTCAAATC
>JAJQAW010000199.1 GCA_021203585.1 Rikenellaceae bacterium | reverse complement strand
TAAACGTTCCTTCTCTCCGCACCGGCCTGGCCGCTGCATTGCTCGTCGGACCGAGGGTGGGATTAGACATCGGGATCGGTAGAAAGCGGGGATTTTAACTCGGGCCCGGGCCAGGTATTTGATTTGTTGGCAAACCAGACGGGCCTGTTCCCGGTCGCCTTTCAACCGGAAGGCCAGTTCGGAAGGATTCTCGGCCAAATGTTTCTCCACCAGGGCGGAGGTTTCCGGCTGGGTAAGAATCTGTAAATCTTCAGGCGAAAGGTTGTACATGCGAAGGTTCGGGCTGTTGTTGGCGTTCTTCGATATATTTGATGGCGGCCATAACCAGCCCCATACCGCAGTAGAGCGCAAAAAGCACCGGCAGAGCATAATGGACCCGCTCGATGGAAGCTCCCGGCAATCCGGCGATTAATTCCACCCAGCGATTTTGTCTTTCCAATAGCCATTTCATAATTACTCCGGCCAGCCACCCCAAGCCGGGAACCGTTGCCAGGATCAGGTAACTGAAACCGGCCACCATCAGCCACGTGATGACCAGCATGATGAAGGGATTCAGCAGCAGGCTGATCAACGGAATCCGTCCGAATGCCCACCCGACCAGCGGTGCTACCATAATCTGGGCGGAAAGACCGATCAGGATAGCCCCGGTCATAAAGACAAATAAATTGCACAGAAAAGCAGCCGGGAAATAACGGATTCCCCGGGCTTTTTTTCGCCAGCGTCGAAGTCGGATCGTGGTTCGTTGAACCCCTGTCCAGCGGTTGAAACGGGGGTAAAAAAACAAAATTCCCAGCAAGGCCAGGTAGGACATCTGGAAACTGATGTCGTAAAGAAAGGTCGGGCGAATCAGCAAAAGCAGGAAGGAATGCCGAGGAGAACAGGGCGTTGTAAGAACTGTAACTCCACACCGAGAAGAGGGAAAATTGCATGATGGTCAGCATGAAAGCCGCCCGCAAGACGGATGCCGACAATCCGGAGATAAAGGCGAAGGCCCACAAGGCCAGAATAACGATCATGGTCCGGACCGTGCGTCCCTGCCGTAGAAACAGAAGCGGAGAGAGCAGGTAATTGAGCAGCAGGAAGATAATACCCAGATGAAGATCGGAAATAGCCAGAATATGGGAAACTCCCGCGATCGAATAATCTTCCCGAATATCCGGATCGAGCAGGGTCCGGTCGCCGGCTAATAAGGCCATGGCCACCCCCAATTCTCGATCGTCCATGCCAAAATCCGCCAACCGGCGGCAAATGCCGGCCTGCAAGTGCTGCGATTCGCGAACCAGGTAGTCAAAAAGGCTTCCCAGGGGACTTGTATCGCACGAAATCAGTCTACCGTCCGTAACGAAACATTTTCCCAATATACTGCGGCTGCGCATGGTACGGGCATATCCGGAGGTGCCGCCCACCGTATCCAACGGATGAATGTAACCCACCGCGCAAAAACGGTCGCCCAGGGAAACGGTATGAGCGGTATCGATATACAGGAATATCTTCTCGTTGCAGTTTTGCTACTTGGCCGAGGAATCCCGATCCTCCCGAAAAGCCGTCACCAACGCCGTAATCCGGTGCCAACGCCCGTACGTATTGATGTTGTCCTCGATGACTCCGGAAAGCATCAAGCGTTCGTTTCGGGGCATCGTCTCCCGGGGTGTCAGCACTTTGGCCGCCGAAAGGCCGGTCAGGAAGATCATGGCGATCAGCAATACCTGACGCAGGCGGTCGGTCCGGAATAAAAAATAGGTGATAATCAACAGGATCAGCAAACCGAGTAGCAAACCGCTCGAGAGCGAGAGATAATCGGCCAATACGATGCCCGCTATCAACGGAATAATCATCCGCAGAAAAGGAATCCGTTCGAGTTGTTCGGATATGGTAAAATGGTTCTGCATCCGTGTTTGGTAACACGAAGATAAAAAAATATTTTCATTTTACTTGATTCCCCACATCTCACGGTCGAGGCTGCGGTATTGAATGGCTTCGGCCACATGCTGAAGATCGATTTGCTCCGAACCCTCCAGGTCGGCGATTGTTCGCGCCAGTTTGATGATGCGGTCGTAAGCGCGCGCCGAAAGACTCATCCGCTCCATCGCGTCGTGAAGCAAACGAACCGAAGCCGCGTCCAGCGGGCAATATTGTTTGATTTGGCGCGTGGACATCATCGCATTGGTATAGAGTATTTCCTCCTTAAACCGTTCCGTTTGCCTGTGCGGGCACGGATGACCCGCTCGCGTATCTTTTCACTGGGTTCCCCCGCCCGGTCGGAAGAAAGTTGGCTCAATTCGACCGGAGTCACCTCAATATGCATATCGATCCGGTCGAGCAACGGTCCGGAAATTTTATTCATGTATCGGGTAATGGCTCCCTGTCCGCAACTGCATTTTTTGGTCGGATGGTTGAAAAATCCGCACGGACAAGGATCCATCGAGGCAATCAGCATGAAATTACACGGATACTCGATGGTGTACCGCACCCGAGAAATCGTAATTCGCTTGTCTTCCAGAGGCTGGCGCAGGATTTCCAGCACGTTTCGGGGAAATTCCGGCATCTCGTCCAGAAACAAAATGCCGTTGTGGGTCAGGGATATCTCTCCCGGTTGGGGATTCCCTCCTCCTTCTACGATCGAAGCCGGCGAGGCGATGTGATGCGGTGCACGGAACGGCCGTTTGGTCAACAATCCCGTATCCGAACCGATTTTACCCGCTACCGAATGGATTTTAGTAGTCTCCAGGGCTTCCTGAAGCGTCATGGGCGGCACAATGGTCGGCATCCGTTTGGCCAACATGGTTTTCCCCGAGCCCGGGGCGCCGATCAGCAGAATATTGTGCCCCCCTGCCGCCGCCACTTCCATGGCCCGCTTCACATGCTCCTGTCCTTTTACATCTGCAAAATCCCGGTCGAATATATTCAACGAGTTAAAAAATTGTTCACGGGTATCTACCGTCACCGGCTCCAAGGCTATTTCACCATTAAGAAATCCGGTGACCTGCCGGATGTTTTCGGCTCCGTAGACCTTCAGATCGCTTACAACTGCCGCCTCTACTGCATTCTCCCGGGGCAAAATAAATCCCTGGAAACCCTCATCCCGTGCTGTAATCGCCATCGGCAGCGCCCCCTTGACCGGGAGTATGGTTCCGTCCAGCGATAATTCGCCCATCAACAGATAATTGCCGATCCGTTCCGCGGATATTTGCTCCGATGCGGCCAGTATCCCGATGGCTATCGGAAGATCGTAAGCCGATCCCTCCTTGCGGATATCGGCCGGCGAAAGATTGACAATTACTTTTTTTCCCGGTTTTTTATAGCCGCATTGTTCGAAAGCCGAAGCCATCCGGAACAAACTTTCCCGGACCGCATTGTCGGGTAGCCCTACAATCGCATACTCCACACCGGGTGATGCGGAGACTTCTACCGTAATGGTCTGTGCATCGATCCCAATGATGGCGCTTCCGTAACTTTTAACCAGCATATATGACAGTTTAGGTTTCTAAAGAAACGTATGTTTTACACTCTTCCCGCTGGTTGCTTTCAAACATTCAATGCAACAAATATAATGAAAAATCGCATGCTAG
>JAJQAW010000213.1 GCA_021203585.1 Rikenellaceae bacterium | reverse complement strand
GTGGGTAGTCGCATGTAGGAGGAAGGGAACAATTTTTTTGAATTCCAGGCCGTGAAGATAGCCGGTGCGTTTTTCCATTCTCATCCTTTCCCATCCGATATAGGTCGGTTTGTCTGCCGCTGTGAAAGCACAAAGACACTGCTGCTCTTTCGCGGAACTGCCGGGAATGCCAAAACTTTCGGGCAGGGATGCGGAACAACAGGATCAGAGTGGGTTCTACAACACTTTCCTCCTATTTCCTACACGCATAGCCGAATATTTCTTTCCCCTAACGGTTTTCGCAAACTTCGGCCTGGGGCAGCGGCAAGGTTCACAGAGAGGTAAAAAGAAAAAAGGACTACCTGCAGGTAATCCTTCCGCAAACCGCAACCGATTTTTTGCTCGTCGGGGTGAGATGACTCGAACATCCGACCTCCACGTCCCGAACGTGGCGCGCTAACCAACTGTGCTACACCCCGAGCGTTTATTACGGGTGCAAATTTACACCTTTTTCTCTTTTAAACAATAAAATTCCGGTAAAATCGGCGTAAATTTATATATTTGTTCGTCAACCCATAAAAACGCAAAGCATGAAAAAGATCTTTATCTTTCTTATTACCGGATTCGAGGAGATCGAAGCAGTGGCTACCGTCGATGTTTTACGTCGGGCAGGCCTGGAGGTCCAGACGGTATCCCTTACCGAAGAAGTTACGGTAACCGGAAGCCACGGTGTACCAGTTACCGCCGATCTGCTGTTCGATCAGGTGGATTTCAACTCGGCAGAACTGTTGGTCCTGCCCGGCGGAACGGTAGCTTACAATGATCATGAAGGGGTGAAAAAAGCCATCAGCGATTTTTATGGCCGGGGAGAGAAAGTAGCGGCGATCTGTGCTTCACCGATGGTGTTGGGAGGTCTCGGTATCCTTCAAGGCCGTGGTGCGACCTGTTATCCCGGTTTTGAAACCTATTTGAAGGGAGCGGACTTACGCACGGATCAGGCGGTAGTCGTAGACGGCCAGGTGATCACGGGCAAAGGACCGGGAATGACGCTCGAGTTCGCCTTGACTCTGGTGCAGATCCTGGCGGGAAAATCCAAACGGGACAAAATTGCCGAACAATTGTTGGTCGGGTGATCCTGTTGGAAAGCGCCGGCGGGGCGCTTTTTTTGAATTGCGCGGGGACGAGAAACGAAAAAATCCCCGGAACTGATGCACCTGGGGACGGGGATTAACGGACCGACATTTCCGCTTTCGCGTGGATTTGCATAATAATTGAGGAAGGAATAAAAAAAAGAAGTATGAAAATCTGGATCACATTGGCAGGTATGGTATTTTTGCTGCATGCGGCTACAGCTCAGGAAAATTATGCATTTCAAAAAGAAACGCATACTTTTGCTCAACGCCAGGGCCAAACGCTGTGGCTCGATCGATATACGGCGATAGACCGTCCGGAGGGTAAAACACCCTGTCTATTATTTGTTTTCGGAGGAGCTTTCGCTCGCGGGGCCCGCGATGTAGAGAAATACATGCCTTATTTCGAATATTTTGTACAAAACGGATTTACAGTCGTCTCCATCGATTACCGGCTGGGGTTGAAGGAAATTTCCCAGCGGCCGGACGCCACACTGCCGGAATTTTACCAGCAATTCCGAGAGGCGGTAGACATGGCGGTCGAAGATTTATTCGAAGCCACCCGGTTTATCCTTCGGCAGGCCGATCCGTGGAATATCGATCCTTCGATGATCATAACCAATGGTTCCAGTGCCGGAGCGGTTACGGTTTTACAAGCGGAATACATCTTGCGGAACGATCTGCAGAAGGCCGCCTTGTTGCCTTCCGATTTTCGCTATGCCGGAGTAATTTCTTTTGCCGGCGCCATTTTCGTGGAAGAAGGGCTTTTCCGGTGGAATTCGGCGCCGGCGCCCATGCTGCTGTTGCACGGGGATGCCGATCTGCAGGTACCTTATTCGGTATTAACCTACGAACAATCCGGATTTTATGGGGCCAACGCCATAGCGGATGCCTTGGAAGAATGGCCGGCTCCCTTTAAATTCATCTCGTTTGAAGATTACGGTCATGAAATAGCCAGCGATCCGATGAAAGATTCGAAAGAAGAGGTGTTGGGATTTATCCATGAATTTGTCTTCGAACAACAACCCCTGCAGGTACGGGCGGTCTAGAAAAAAAATCGGCAAACCGGCCGTGTCGAAAGATTTCCAAATATCGGACTACATCAAAGGCAATTTCGACCGGTAGCCAACCTTGGAAAGGTTATCGAAAAAAGAACTCCTATGGAGTTCTTTTTTTTCTTTCAGGGGGAAGCTTCTACCAGCGGAAAGTAGCTCCGAGGGCCAGGTATATATTCCGCATCGTGAAATGGATGGGCACGCTGCGCTCGAAGAAGGGGGTAAAAGCCCAGGTGAAATCGGCAAAGAGGCCGATCCGCCGGTTGATTCGGAACTCTCCGCCCGCCAGTAATCCCGTCTCGAAGGTGCGGGCTTCGTCGCTGTAGTCCAGGGTGGTATAGGCTACGTCCCGTTCGACGGACAGCGGCGATTGGACTTGGATCTGCACATCCGTCACATTTCCGTCGAACCGGCGGTTCAGGGTTTCGGCCAGGTAGATACCCGCCCGTACCTGCCATCGGGCATTGAAGCGGTACGAACCGTACAGGGGTTGGACCAGATACAGCGTACGGACCGACGTTCGGTTTCGGCCGGTTACATAACCGGTCAGCATCCCCAGGGAAGGCTCCTGTACCGTCAAATGGACATCCGTAACCCGGGTATGCACTTTCATGCCTTTCCAGTCCAGCGTCAGACCGGCTCCGATCCCCCAATGCGAATCGAAATAATAGGTCAGGTTAGCTCCCAATTTGGGATTGACCCGGGGATGATAGCTCCGGATGTCCAATCGGTCGGGGATAGGAACCGGAGTAGTCGCTCCCACATTCAATCCGGCCAGAACATGCCAGTCCCACCCCGCGTTTAATTCCTGTGCGTACAGGCGGGTAGGAAGCCACGGAGCGCAAAAATAGAAGAGAAAAATTAAAATGGCTGGTTTTATGGAGTATAAGCTTAATTATGGTCCGTGTCTAACAAAAACTATACAAAAGAGGCTAAACCGGCAAGGACACGCCTTTCCTCGCCGGGTCTAATTGCCCAAATGCATACAAGATTCGGTGAGACTGGTTATCCGGATGCGGTTTCCGACCGGTGCGGTTTGTTAATCTCCGGAATGAAGGGGGAGTCGAAACAAGGGGGATCGGCAGCACGGCGGTCTGCGGTCGGGGATCTATCCATGCCTGGGTCAGGCCATCCGGATTTCCGGCCGACCACGGCATTGGAGGCTGCGGTTCATGAACTTTCTCCGGCTGATCGGAATCGGCAGGAATCATTGTGCTGTAAAATGATTATCTTTGTGCCCTGATTAAAATACTGTTTATGGCTGAAAATTCAATCCTGTCCCGGCTGGACGGGCTGAAGTTAAAATATGAAGAGATCGGTCAACAAATGACCGATCCGGAGTTCTTTTCCGATGTGAAAAAATTCGTCGCCAAAAAAAAAGAATAAAAAGAGCTGCAGACGTTTGACGAGGTCAGGGAGAATACCCGA
>JAJQAW010000388.1 GCA_021203585.1 Rikenellaceae bacterium | reverse complement strand
ACGATATACTGCCGGTTTACGCGGAAGAATTCCTCCGCATCCAGGTGTTTCATTAATTCTTCCAACGAATAGTCCAGCGAGAAGGTACGCTGTCCGAATGTCACAGCTTTGGCTATTTTCATATCGGCATAGAAGTAGGCGATATCCCCGACGGCCCACGGCGCCAGGGGGGCGGTAGGTGGTACCAGAAAATGGGTTTTGCGCCGATTTTGCTTTCCTTGAATCGTTTCCAGTAATTTTTCGACGACCCCGAAGTAATCTTGTTGCGCCCCCAGGCTACTGAATTTGGCCAGCGCTTTATTCAGGCGCGGTTTATTGATCGGCTTAAGCAGGTAGTCGATGCCGTTCACCTCGAAGGCTTCCAGAGCATATTCGTTGTAAGCCGTTGTAAAGATGACCGGACATCGGATTTCGACCTGTTCGAAGATCGCGAAGGAGGAACCGTCCGCCAGGTGGATATCCATAAACAACAGCTCCGGCTGCGGATTCTGCCGAAACCATTCCACGCTCTCCTCGACCGTTGCCAGGCGTGCTGCCACGGTGATTTCCGGACGAATCTCCCGGATCATATGTTCCAACGTTCGCGCTGCGATTACCTCGTCCTCGATTATCCCGACTTTCATAAGTTTCTTCTTTTATCCATGTCATTGATCAACGGGAGTTCCACGGAAAAAACCCCGTTTTGATCCGATACGCCGATGCGTTTTTCAAATAAAATCCAATAACGGTCGATCAGGTTGGCCAATCCCACTCCTCCGATACTTTTCTCCCGTTTCGGCGTGATCCGGTTGCTGACCAGCACGCTGTCCCGATCGGTAGTTTTGATGGCAATGGCCAGCGGATTTTTAGCGCTGATGACGTTATGTTTGACGGCATTTTCCACCAGTAGCTGCAAGCTGGCCGGCATGATGTGGTACTTTCGGTAGCGGTTCGAAATGCTATAGTAAATCTGCAGGTTTTCGCCGAACCGGATTTTAAGCATCGACAGGTAAGCCTCCACAAATTCGATCTCTTCGTCGAGCGTGCCGATGCTCTTACTGTGCAAGGTATAGCGGAAAATGGAGGACATATTGTCGATATACTCGTGAGCCTTCTCGTCGTCCATACCGATCAGACCGTTCAGCGTATTGAGCGAATTGAACAGAAAATGGGGATCCAATTGATTTTTTAACGCTTCATACCGGGTGCGGATATTTTCTTCCCGTAATTTCTGGTTGGCGGTGATCATTTGTTCCCGTTTGTGATTGAGGTACATATTGACCGTGAGCATCAGAACGATCATGCTGGCCATCACATCTTTCAGTATATTGAAGAGCATGAAGGCTCCTTTGCTGGGGTCGTCCGGCGTTCCTCCCAATACTTTCCATTGCAGTGCCGAAAGCAGCGAACTCAGAGCGGCCGGAAGCAGCATAACGCCGATCACGATGTACAGCCTGCGGTTTCTCTGAATTTTCCGGCTGCGGATGATGTAAAAATTATACAAAAATAGGATGTAAAACAGCAGTATGTTGAAACAACAGTGCCACAGAAAGAAGGTCACATATACGTTTACGTCGATGGCTTCATCCAGAAAACTTCGGTAGTGCCCGTACAGTACGCCCAGCACCATGGTACTGTTCAGCACCAGGCTGACGATGACGGAGGACTGGAAAGCCCTACTCCGGTTAAACTGATAGGGACTGGAAGGTATGGTTCTTTTCATGGTTCTGGTTTACGGGTTGATTTACCCTGCCATAAAATTAACTTTTCTTTTATTGTTCGGATGCTTTTTTGAACCCGAACGGGAATAAAAACGCGCCGAATCCTCCAAATCGGATGCTGAACCGGGTTAATCCGTGGTCTACGCCGGGAATTTGGACCGAGACGGAGCACGTTTTCGGATTCGGCAGCGGCGCTTTCAATGCAGCAGACGTAAAACAAAAAGCTCTTCGCCCGCTTTCCGGGTAAAGAGCCTTTGGAGGGGTTTGTCCGAAAAGTCGGTTGCTCTTACCGGATCATGTTGAACCGGGTGTAAGGGGTCAGCACTTTCGGTATCCGGATCCCGTCCGGGGTTTGGTTGTTTTCCAAAATAGCGGCCAGTATACGCGGCAGAGCCAGGGAGCTTCCGTTGAGGGTGTGAACCAGCTGCGTCTTTTTGTCTTCCCCTTTATAGCGGGCTTTGAGCCGGTTTGCCTGAAACGATTCGAAGTTCGATACGGAAGAAACTTCCAGCCACCGCCCTTGTGCAGCGGACCATACTTCGAAATCGTAAGTCAATGCCGAGGTAAAGCTCATATCTCCCCCGCACAGACGCAGGATTCGGTAAGGCAGTTCCAGTTCCTTTACGATGGCCTCCACGTGTTTTACCATCCCCTCCAGCGCCTCGTAAGAACGGGAAGGATGGCTCAGCTGCACGATCTCCACTTTATCGAATTGATGCAGCCGGTTCAAACCCCGCACATCTTTGCCGTAAGATCCCGCTTCCCGGCGGAAACAGGGGGTGTAGGCCGTCAATTTGATCGGCAATTCCTTTTCATCCAGAACCACGTCCCGGAATATATTGGTGACCGGTACTTCGGCCGTAGGAATCAGGTAAAAATTATCTTCGGTCACATGGTACATCTGCCCCTCTTTGTCCGGCAATTGACCGGTCCCGAATCCGGAAGCCTCGTTGACCATGTACGGAGGCATCACTTCTTCATATCCCGCTGTCGTATTTTTATCCAAAAAGTAAGTAATCAGAGCTCGCTGCAAAGCCGCACCCTGACGTTTGTAAACCGGGAAACCCGCACCGGTCAGCTTATTGCCCAGATCGAAATCGATAATGTCGTACTTTTTGATCAACTCCCAATGCGGCAGAGCTTCCGCTCCGAGTTCCGGATGGATGCCGCCCTGGCGGACCACCTGGTTGTCTTCGGCCGTTTTGCCGACCGGCACGGAGGAGTGTGGGAAATTGGGTAGAGTCACCAATAATTCGTTAAGACGGGTCTCGGCGGCTGTTTTCTTTTCTTCCAGGGCTTTTGAAACCTCTTTCAATTCGGCCGTCCGGGCTTTGGACTGTTCCGCTTCGGCCGTTTTACCTGCTTTGAATAGTTGTCCGATGGTTTTAGCCAGGGTATTCTGTTCCGCCAAATTGGCGTCCAATTCCGTTTGCAGGGCCTTGCGCTCGTCGTCCAGCGCGATCACGCGGCGGATGGTCTGCAGGGCATCCATGCCTTTGACAGCGAGCCGCTCGGCAGCCGCTTCCGGATTCTGGCGAAGTTGTTTCAGTGTCAACATATCTCTGTCGGTTTCGTTTGTTTCGGTACAATGAGGCAAAGTTAACAAAAAACCGTTTGCATCTTCCCGGCAGGAACTGTTTTTGCGGAATACCCTACTATTCCCGCCCGGAGTAATGGAAAACCAGGCAACTATTCCTATCTTTGTTCTCTTGTTGAAAGAATGTTACGAGATATGAAAAAAACAGTATTGAGCGGTATCCGTTCGACCGGAAACCTACACCTGGGCAATTACCTGGGAGAGTTGAAAAATTTCACTGAAATTCAGCAAGATTACCGATGTTTCTTTTTCATCACGGATTAACACTCTCTGACCACCACTCCCGCCCCGAAAATCATTAATCCCACCGTCCACGGCGTTCTGGC
>JAJQAW010000045.1 GCA_021203585.1 Rikenellaceae bacterium | reverse complement strand
TCCTGACTCACTGTGTGAGTCTGACCGGCGGGAACCTCCTGGCTGTGGCGTAGCGTGGCCAAGATTTTTCCGGACCGGTCTACCACGCGGTTGAGCAGGACGATTTCCCGGTCGGCAGCGCCGTAATTCTTCAATTCCGTATTCAGGTGTACGGGCGCTTGTTCCGGCGTAATATCGGTATGATTCCACACATGCACGCCGAACGGCTCTACACGCACTTCTCCGGTGACCACGACCGTTACCGGACGGAAGATTCCCATCGGCTGACTTCCTTCCGAGAATCCCCATTCGCCGGAGCAACCTCCGCACACCCAGGGTAGGTCGGCGATCATGGCCGGATGGTCGGCCCGAACGGCCAGTATATTGGGTTCTCCGTATTTTACCAGGTGGGTCACATCCAGGGTGAACGTGGTACGGCCTCCGGCGTGATATCCCGCCTGCTGTCCGTTTACCCAGACCGTTCCGTAGGATCCCACTCCTTCGAAATACAGGAACACTTTTTTGCCGTGCCGGTCTTCCGGATCGACGGTAAATTCCGTTCGGTACCAGGCATACCCGTGACGGTTGCCGTGCCGCAATTGGCGGGCGCCTTCATATTTATCCCAGTTATGCGGCACGAGGACCGGACTTCAAGCGCTGTCGTCAAAGGTTGCATTTTCAAAGCCCGCGTAAGCTGCCGGATCGGTATCGTGGGCTATGGATTTCCAGAGTTGCTGACGACCGTGCAGGGGAATGATTTTCCGTGTGCCGGCTTCCTGTCCCCAAAGCGGTAATACGGTTAAAGCGAATAAAAGCAGTGAAACGATGTTTTTCATAGAGTGATCGGTATACCGGTTAAAGATACAAAAACGAATGGAATTTCCCGCACAGCCGGAAACTCCATTCGTAGCGTCAATGATTCTCAATAGAAGAGCCAATCCACATTTTCGTTGTCGGCTTCGGCAGCAATTCCTCCGTCCCGTTGGATTACCGGATCACTGCCTTCGATTGTTCCGAGCAGCGCTACGATTCCCTTTCCCAGATCGAGGGTGTAGTTTCCAGGCTCCCGGAAAATATAGGTATGGACTCCCATCGGAGGCATCCCGGTAATTTTCATGGCATTGGCGATGCGCGGGTCGGCCTCTCCGTATTCGTTGCCCAGCGCGTTGGTCTCCAGTACCGGGGCTTTCAGGTATTCGGGGCGTTCGGACCCGAAATATCCTACCGCCAACTGCATCGGCCGGTGGACGGTAATCCGGATTTGCGTGCCCTCGGAGCATTGTTGCCGGGTGTCCGTCACAAAAGCGGTCAATCCGGTAAGAGAAGGATCGAGGTCTTCCACGGGTTGTTCCGGTCGGTCGGCGAAGAGTACGGCACCGGAGTCCAAAACGACCCTGTCCCAACTGTTTTCTAGCGTGAAGCTCTCGGGAGAAGCCGGAGAAAGGGGGGTGATTTCAATTTCACCCAGTCCGTCGGTCCGGCGCAGAAAATCGATATTGCGGTGGAAGGTGGACAGTTCCTCCTGGTAATGAGGAAGTAATTCTCCCCATAGCTTGTTGGTGGCGTTTTCTCCGGTGATCGGAATGCGTCGCTGGGCGGTCAGCATACTGTTGGCGTGGTAATATTTGTCGTCGGCCAACCGTACCAATTCCCGGAAATAAACCAAGCTGTTCTCCATGTGCTCGGCTGCCCGTTCCAAGTTTTCCAATTCCCGGCAATAACTGTACGCCAAGACGAGAATTGCCGCCTTGACCTTTTCCGCAAAATATTGGGCGAATTGATAGTATGCATGCACGTCGTTGCGCAGCCGTTCGAATTCATCCCGGTTTTCTGTCACATAAGGCGCTGCTTTTTCGATCTCTTCCACCGCTCGGCGTCCGTGTTTCACTGCTTCGGCGATGAGCTGCGGTGGAATTTCCCCGACGTGTGGTTGATTGTTCCACGCTTTGCGGACATATTCCTGTAGCCGTTCGCCAACCGGTCCGCAAGAGTCGTGGAAGCCCGGATATACCCGCCATTTGGCCGGATTGACCAATTGGCTCATAAACATTCCCAGCAGCAGTGTCTGGCGGTTGCCTTCGGTGATGCCGAATTTACGGAGCAATTTGGGAGCGATCTCGGCGAATTCATCGTATGCGGTCATGATCTGCCGTCCGTGATGCAGGTCGGTCCCATACATTTGGGCTAGCTTAGCGGACCAAAAGTCGATTTCTTCCGCTCGGTCTCGGTCCACTTTCCAGGCGTAGCGCGACCAGGTTTGATACCAAATCCAGTCCCGCTCGATCTCTTTGAGGCGGCTTCCGTCCGGCAGTTTATCGGCAGACCACGGCCAATCCCAGTAATTGGCTTGCGGAAACAGATGCAATCCGTTGGCTCCGTGTACCTGGTGCATGGCTTGCACGGTTTTTTGTACGAACCACGGCGATCCCCACCGGAAAGGTTCCAGATTCGCCAGCACGTGTACGTTTTCTATGTGTATGGAACCCAGCGCGCTGAGTGCTTTATGCGTTTCTCCCCACGGCCCGCCGGGCTCGTAGGTAGTTAGCGATTCGCCGTTGTATTTATTCATCGTATAGAGGTTCGAATAGAGGTGTGTGGCCACATCCATTACCGCACTGCAATCCGTATCGTGGGCCCGCAGCAAAATGGGCGGCTCATCGGTCCGGCCCAAAGCCTTCAGTCCGTCTTGAACTCCGGGTATGATCGTTTTGGTGAACCATTTTACATCGCCTTCCACCGTATTGTCCATCGCCTCGCCTAGACAGACCAATAAACCGACATTGGGGTAATTTTCTACGAAGGCGGCGATCGATTTACGGGTGTAGTCGGCAATCTCCGGCAGCAGGGCGCGGCCCCGTTGCTGGGTCTCGATGCCGTAATGCCGGGCGAAGGGCTCGGATACCAATACGTTGTAAAACATTTGGATTACCCAGATTCCGCGTTTGTCGGCCTCTTCGGTCAGGAAAGAAAACACTTCCTGGTTCATGCGGAAGGTCTCATCGCTCACCTCCACCGCAAAGGGATAATCCTCCAGTTTAACCAACGAGGCGAAGGGGTGTCCGTTCCAGAGGTAAAAGGAATTGTAGCGGTTCTCCACCAGCATATCCAGGTATTCGATCCATAGTTCTTTATCGTAAAACCAGGGAAAGGATTCCGGGGTATACGGGTATTCGTATACTTTCCGGCCGGGCAGGTAAGTGGTTTTTTGCATCCCGATCACTCCGCCGCGCAGAATCATTTCCGGAGCGTCGGTCAGGGTGATCGAGGCGGGGAGAACGCCGTTTGTTTTGAGGCTGTCTACCAGTTCGATACATCCGTACAGCGTACCGGTGGCATCGTTTCCGCTGACCACGATCACTCTTTGCGCCGAACCGATCGAGAATCCTTCCTGGGCAGAAGAATTTTTGAGCGGGATTCGGTTGCGGGAAGCCGCCGTATGGACTACTTTATCCGTTTGCAGCCCCACCACAACGGTCGTACGGTTGGGGTCGCTCCGATATCGGTCGCTCAAGGTGACGCTGTAGCCGTTTTCTTCCAGAACGGATTTCAATTTTTGGGTCCCGTATTCCACGCGGTTGGAGGGAGTCTTCTCTCTCACCAGGGTCACTTCCCGTGACTGAGCCGTCAGTGTTCCGACCGTTAATAAGCACAGGC
>JAJQAW010000356.1 GCA_021203585.1 Rikenellaceae bacterium | reverse complement strand
CATTACCACCACCATGCTTACCTTCGGGATGGGGGCCTCCACGCAGGCGCTGTTCGCCCGTGTGGGCGGCGGGATCTACACCAAAGCAGCTGACGTAGGGGCGGACCTGGTCGGAAAAGTGGAAGCAGGCATTCCGGAAGACGACCCGCGCAATCCGGCTACGATCGCCGATAACGTGGGCGACAACGTAGGGGATGTAGCCGGTATGGGCGCCGACCTGTACGAGAGTTATTGCGGATCGATCCTGGCCACAGCCGCCCTCGGTGCATCGGCCTTTTACCTGGTTCCGGAAATGCAGATGAAAGCGGTATTCGCTCCGATGCTGATCGCTGCGGTGGGGATATTCCTCTCCATTATCGGTATCTTCCTGGTACGCACCAAAGAGGGAGCTTCGATGAAGCAACTGTTGGGTGCCCTGGGCAAAGGGACAAATATCAGTTCCGTGCTGATTGCCGTGGCGACCTTTGCGATTCTCTATTTCCTGCAGATCCACAACTGGGTAGGAGTTTCCTTTTCTGTGATCGTCGGTTTGGTGGCCGGTATCATCATCGGACAGTCTACCGAATACTTTACCTCTCACACCTACAAACCGACCCGTAAAATTGCGGAATGTGCCGGTACGGGTCCGGCGACCGTTATTATTTCCGGAATCGGTACCGGAATGCTGTCCACGGCTATTCCGGTGGCCACCATAGCGGTTGCCATCATTTTGGCATTCCTGTGCGCCATTCAGTTCGATGTAGCCCATATGCTCTCTGCCTCGAACCTGAGTCTGGGACTTTACGGAATCGGTATCGCGGCCGTCGGGATGCTTTCCACGCTGGGAATTACCTTGGCCACGGATGCTTATGGTCCGATAGCAGATAATGCCGGTGGCAACGCCGAAATGAGCGGACTCGGCCCGGAAGTCCGCCAGCGCACGGATGCGTTGGACGCGCTGGGAAATACCACGGCGGCTACCGGAAAAGGGTTTGCTATCGGTTCGGCTGCATTGACGGCTTTGGCGCTGCTGGCCTCGTACATCGAAGAAATCAAGATCGGATTGCAGCATATCGGACAAACTGTTTTGCGTTTGGCCGACGGACGAGAAGTGCCGGTTCAGCAGGCGAGTATACCGGATTTCATGGATTATTACCAGATCACATTAATGAATCCCAAGGTGTTGGTGGGGATATTTATCGGCGCCATGATGGCCTTCCTGTTTTGCGGATTGACCATGAATGCAGTAGGGCGCGCGGCCCAGAGTATGGTCGAAGAAGTACGCCGTCAATTCCGTGAAATTAAGGGAATCCTGACGGGCGATGCTACACCGGATTATGCCCGTTGCGTGGAAATTTCGACCAAAGGAGCCCAGCGCGAAATGTTGTGGCCCTCTCTGCTGGCCGTCATCATACCGATTCTGACGGGGATCGTCTTCGGCGTATCCGGAGTCATAGGATTGCTGGTGGGCGGTTTGAGTTCCGGTTTCGTGCTGGCCATTTTTATGGCCAACTCCGGGGGTGCGTGGGACAATGCCAAGAAATACATCGAAGAAGGAAACCATGGCGGAAAGGGAAGTGAATGCCACAAAGCGGCAGTAGTAGGAGATACGGTAGGCGATCCGTTCAAAGACACCTCCGGTCCGTCGCTCAATATCCTCGTCAAACTGATGTCGATGGTAGCCATCGTGATGGCCGGACTTACCGTCGCCTTCAGCTTGCTGTGAAATAATCGCTTCCGAAAAAATAAAACGAAAACATCACCTGGAAATCGAATTTCCGGGCGATGTGCGTTTCGCTCCCTTTTTGGTCGGCCGTAACTTTTCGATTTCTCCGGGCGGGAAGTGAGCCGTTCATCCCGTCCGTGCCGCAAATATCGGAAGCCGAGGTTATCATGCTTCCGTACATGCAGTTCTACCGAAGCGGATGGAGCGGCTTTTCGTTGCGGTCCAAGCCGTGCGGAATCCCCGCACGGCTCCGGGGGTACTCTTTCCAGTCCATCGACCGCGCCGTAAGAAGGGGTTGGGGCGATTTTCTTTACACTCCCGGGTACAGACCTGGAAAGAAAGACCGATCCCGGATAGTAATACCCAGCCAGCCACGGTGCAAAACCTGTTTCTCGTAAACCAAAATATTACTTTTTTAGTATCGGTGCATGGTGTAGAGCCGGTGTCTTGGCCTTTTCGATTTGAGGATAGATTAAGCCCTTTTCAGGCCTGTTGTATTTCAAGGTTAAATTCGTAACTTTACCTGCCGAAAACGTAGAAACGCTATGCGAAAGTTAATGATTTTTTCCTCGATCCTCGCAACGATGACCATCCTGAATGCCCAACCCCGATTCACCTATGACGACTTAGCCTCCGGCGGGTTTGCCCAGCGTTCGGTTTACGGTCTCCGTTCGATGAACGACGGGGAGCATTATACGACCCAGGAGCGGGATAAAATCATTCGTTACAGTTACCGTACGGGAGAGGCGGTGGAGACCATTTTCGAATCGCCGCAAGATTTCGGCTTTACGGCATACGAGTTTAGTTCGGATGAACGGAAAATCCTTCTCACTACCGAACCGGAGCCGATTTATCGCCAATCCTTCCGGGCCCGGTACTGCATTTTCGACCGGGATACCAAACAAATTCAGGCGATTTCGCCCGGAGGCAAACAGCAAGTGGCTTCCTTCTCGCCGGATGGACGGAAAGTAGCCTTTGTACGGGATAATAATCTGTTCTATGTAACGCTGGAAGACCGTATCGAAGTACAAGTGACTACCGACGGACGTTTCAACCACATCATCAACGGGGTCCCGGATTGGGTGTACGAAGAAGAATTCGGTTTTTCTCAGGCCTACCAGTGGTCTCCGGAATCCGACCGGATCGCTTTTATGCGCTTCGACGAATCCCGGGTGAAAGAATTTCATATGAATATGTTCGAGAGGGAGCTGTATCCGACCGTCTATACCTTTAAATATCCCAAAGCGGGAGAGGAAAATTCGATCGTTACCGTATATAGCTACGATCTGACTTCCGGACAGACCTACCAAATGGATACCGGCACGGAAACGGACCAGTATATTCCCCGTATCCAATGGACTCCTGACGAACGCCTGGCTCTCTTCCGCCTCAATCGGCTGCAAAACCATTTTCAGCTACTGTTGGCGGATCCGATTACCGGTACTTCCACGGTAATTTACGAACAACAGGACGAACGATACATCGAGCGGGTAAACGACGAAACGGTAACCTTTCTGGCCGACGGCAAGCGTTTTATTGTCAAGAACGAAGCGGATGGTTTCGCTCACCTTTACCTATACAGTATCGAGAAGGGTTTGATCGACCGGATTACCCGGGGAGAGTGGGAGGTCACCCAGTTGTTAGGGGTCGATGAACCCAACGGCAAACTGTACTACATGTCCTGTGAAACATCGCCCTTGCGCCGAAATCTTTACAGCATCCGGCTCGATGGAAAAGGAAAAGAACGTCTTACCCGGCAAGAAGGTACGTACCGGATTGCATTTAGCAAAGGGTACAACTATTACATCAGTTATTTCTCCAATGCCGCTTCCCCGCTCACGGTTACCTTGCACGGTGCGGACGGAAAAGTGGGCCGGGTGCTGGAAGATTACCGGCTGCTTCGGGAAAAAATTCGGGAAATGAATGTACCGAAGAAGGAATTTT
>JAJQAW010000121.1 GCA_021203585.1 Rikenellaceae bacterium | reverse complement strand
GTTGTTTACCCCCAAACGGGGGTCGAATTCCGCCCCCCCCCCGGATCACCTTTGAGGCCTCCTGGGCTTTACAGCAACCCGAACGGACCTACGAGTTTCTGGGCGCCGAGGACTACATCCGCTACGTCCGCACGGCGGTTTCCGAAGGCCCGCACCCGGAATACAACTTCCTGGACGGCTATTCGGCCAGTTCGGCCAATACCTCCTCGTCGATCTATTCCACCCGCCACCTGCAGCCGGGAGAATCGGTTCCCGCCGGCTGGAAATCCATGACCGACCCGCTCGATCCGCTGCAAACGCTGATTTTCCAGGACAATTTGTTTGTGGACGAGGTATTCAAAAACGCCCTGTGGCAAAACTATTACGTCGGCCTGGACGGTGGACGGGAAGGGATCAACTACGCGGCCAGCATCGGCTATACCGACGACAAGGGTGTAGCGGTAGGAACCAATTTCAGCCGTTTCAGCGCCCGGATGAACGCCGATGTAAAGATCAACCGGCGGCTGACCTTTAAAGGGGGTGTGGATTTCGGCCAGACCCTCACCAACCAGTACGCCAGCCAGTACCAGGTCATTTCCCGCGGGTTGTACTGTCCCCCGACCCAACGGCTATATTACGACGACGGCACACCCACGCCGGGGTATAACGCCTCCTCGCCCAATCCGCTCTACTACGCCTACCTGAACGACAACGATCAGAAATTCAATAAACTCGGGCTGAACGGCAGCCTGGAGTGGGAGATGATCGACGGACTGAAGGCCACCTTTCAATCGTCGCTCTATACCGCCGTGGTGACGGGCGATTACTTTACCCGGGCCAACGAATTCAACGGCTCCCGCCCGGCCTCGACCACGCTCTCCGATACCCAGCGAAAAAAATTGGAGACCTTCCTGACCTACAACAAAACCTTCGCCGACGACCACTCCTTCTCGGCCATGGCCGGGTATTCCTACCAGGCATCGAACGTAAAATCGGTGCGGGCGGCCGCCTCCGGGGCCAATTCGGATAAAATCGGAACGCTCAACGCCGCGCCCACCGTGACCGAGGCTACCAGCCAGATCGAAGAGCAGGTGATGATCGGTTATTTCGGCCGGTTGACATACGATTTTCGCCGAAAATACATGCTCACCTTTACCTTCCGGAAAGACGGCTCCTCGCTCTTTGCCAAGGGCAACCAATGGGGATTCTTCCCCGGCGCTTCGGCCGGTTGGGCGGTCAGCGACGAACCGTTCATGCGGGGAATCCGCGCGGTGGACAACCTCAAACTACGGGTGAGCTACGGCCAGACCGGGAACAACGCCATCGGCCTGTACGATGCCCTGGGCCAGTATTCGGTCAACAGCAAATACGACGGCGGCGCGGCCATCCTGCCCGCATCGATGCCCAATCAGGATTTGACGTGGGAGACCTCCACCCAGCTCGACCTCGGTATTGACCTGAGTATCCTCAACAACAGCATTCAGCTCTCGGTGGACTATTTTAATAAGGAGACCAAAAACCTGCTCTTCAGCAAAACCCTTCCCAACACGACCGGTTTTTCGAGCGTGCTGACCAACGTCGGTAAAGTCCGTTTCAACGGCTTCGACATTGAATTGAGCAGCCGGAACATCCACACGAATCATTTCCGGTGGGATTCGAGGATCACGTGGAGCTACGTGCGCAACAAAGTGATCGCCCTGCCGGACAACGGCCGGGAGCGCAACCGCATCGGCGGCTACACGGCCGATATGCCCGACGGGACGACCCTCGAATTCGGCGGGATCGCCGAAGGAGAGAAACTCTACCGCTTCTACGGCTACCAGACCGATTATATCATCGAAACAATGGAGCAGGCCGATGCCGCGCTGTTCGACGAATCCTCGCGCGGCTGGCGGGTATCCGACCGCCAGTACATAGTGGGCCGCAAAGACGTGGGCGATTACACTTTCAAAGACCTCAACGGCGACGGGCGGATCAACGGACAGGATATGTTCTACATGGGCAGTACGATGCCCCACAGTACCGGCGGGCTGAACAACACGTTTACCTACAAAAACCTGACGCTGAATGTCTTTATGGACTGGGCGCTCGGTCATTCGATCTGCGACCAGATTCTTTCCCGCCAGTTCGTCAACTTCTTCGCCAACAACGCCTCGCTCTCCAAAGAGGTGCTCAAGACGTGGAAAGAACCGGGCGACGGGGCCAAATACGCCCGTTTCAGCGGCAACGACTCGGACGATACGAACCGGAACTTCCATACCGTCTCCAACGTGTTCACCCAGAAGGCGGACTACCTCTGTATCCGGGAAATCAGCCTGGTCTATAACCTGCCCTCGGCCCAACTCCAAAAATGGGGCATCCACAACGTAGCCCTCACCCTGGCCGGAAACAACCTGCATTATTTTACCAAAATTATCGGTATTTCACCCGAAACCGGAACTTCCAGTACCTACGGCGATACCTATTTCAGCTATCCCCCGATCCGGAAATTCTCGGTCGGCCTGAAAGTTACGTTTTAACCGTGTAAAAAATGATACGTGATGAAAAAGCAACTCTGTAAAATCCTGATACTAGCCGGCGCCCTGCTGCTGAGCGGCTGCCACGGCGACCTGGACATCGACCAAAAGAGCCAGATCACCTCGACCAACATGTGGAAAAGCGAGAGCGACGTGCAGGCGGCAGTCAACGGAGCCTACGCCCAGATGCGCGCGGCCTTCGCCTCGAGTTATACCGTCTACGGCGATTACCGCAGCGCCCTGTACGGGGGCGGGATGATGAGCCTGGTGGATTACGATCGCATGGCGGCCAATACGATCTTCCGGGACAACGACGGCACCAACTGGCAGGCGTTGTACACGACGATCAACGACTGCAACCTGATTTTGAAATACACGCCCGATATTCCGTTCAACGATGAAAGTAACCGGGAGCGTTACCTGGCCGACGCGCTGTTCGTGCGGGCGTTCACCTACTTCTGGATCGCCCGGATCTGGGGTGACGCGCCGCTGCTGACCGCCGGCTTCGAGTCCGATTCGCAGGACGACCTCTTCCCGGTGCGTGCCCCGCAGGCGGACGTGTTTGCCCAGGTGGAGACCGATATTACCGAGGCGCTGGAACGGATGCCGGCCGGGGTAAACGCCCGGAAAACCGCCTCCCGCGCGGCGATCAATATGCTTAAAGCCGATTATTTTCTGTGGAAAGCCAAAGTGTTGGGCGGCGGTGAAACGGCTTTGCGGACGGCGCAAACGGCCATCGACGCCGTTCTGGCCGCCGCGGATCGCCTGTCGGAGAGCTGCGCGGACATATTCGCCAACGAATCCAACCCGGAAATCCTCTTTTCGATCAATTTCGAGCGCAACGAGTACACGGGCGGCTACGCTTCGATGTTCCTGATCCCGATCCAGTACGTAGACGACAAATCGCTGGTCGAAAACCCGATCAAAGTCGGCAGCCACCAGCAGTACGTCAGCGTAACGGACGAATACGAGGCCTTCCTGACCGAAGACCCGAACGACAGCCGCGTACCGACCAGTTTTATGGTTTATCAGGAGGGACTCAACCGCTTCCGGTGGATCAATAAGTTTGTCGGGGAGTGGGAGAACGATACCCGTTATTTCTCCTCCGATATTATCGTTTACCGCATCGCCGAGGCGCTGTTGATGAAAGCCGAGGTTGAA
>JAJQAW010000052.1 GCA_021203585.1 Rikenellaceae bacterium | reverse complement strand
ATTTTACGCAGAAGACGCCGGACGGGCCGATAACGAATACCTGGCCCGGGTAGTGGAAGCGGTAATCACCGCCGGGGCTACCGTAATCAATATACCGGATACGACGGGATATTGTTTGCCGTATCAATACGGCGAGAAGATCAAGTTCTTGATGGAACATGTGAAAAACGTCGATAAAGCGATTCTATCCACCCATTGCCACAACGACCTGGGGATGGCGACGGCCAATTCGCTGGCCGGGGTCATCAACGGGGCGCGGCAGGTCGAAGTGACCATCAACGGAATCGGCGAACGGGCCGGAAACACTTCGTTGGAAGAGGTGGTGATGACGCTCAAATGCCACAAAAGCCTTAACATCGAGACCAATATCAACACCCAGCGCATCACGGAAGTGAGCCGGATGGTGTCGAACCTGATGAATATGCCGGTTCAGCCGAATAAGGCCATTGTGGGCCGCAACGCGTTTGCCCACTCTTCGGGCATCCACCAGGACGGCGTGCTGAAAAACCGGGAAACCTACGAAATCATGGACCCGAAGGATGTGGGTTTGGACGATAATGCGATCATGCTGACCGCCCGCAGCGGCCGGGCCGCGTTGAAACACCGCTTGGAGCTGCTCGGTTATGAATTGAAAGGGTCGGAACTGGATAAAGTGTACGAGGAATTCCTCAAACTGGCTGACAAGAAAAAAGATATCCGCGACGAAGACCTGCTGCAGCTGGCCGGTGATTCTACCGGGCGAGCCATGCAGAACAGCATCAAGATCAAACAGTTGCAGGTACTTTCCGGAACGTTGATTCCCACAGCGGTGGTGGTATTGGAGATCGGGGGAAATGAGTTTACGGCCACCGGAACCGGCAATGGGCCGATTGACGCGGCGGTGAATGCCATCAAGTCGTTGGTAAACCGGAAGGTGGTGATCGACGAATTCCTGATTCAGGCGATGACCAAAGGAAGCAACGACGTGGGACGGGTTCACATCCAATTGCATCAGGTGGACACCACTCGGGTTGCATATGGTTTCTCGGCCAAAACGGATGTGGTGCTGGCGGCCGTCGAAGCCTTTGTCGACGGGGTAAGCAAACTCATAAACAGCGAGGTATAAGAAAGTCCGAGGCTGCCCGTTAAAAGTTTTTGGTGCCACTTTTTTTTACCCGACACCAAGCCGAGAGCAGCTACCGGCTTACGGTGCATGCGCTTCTACCCGCACTGCAAATCGTCCGCGCGGGCCAACGAATCCGAGCGAGGAACGATCGAGCTTGAGGCCAGCTTCTTTCAGAATCAGTTTCAGACTCGCACGATCCATAGGGTGTTGAACCCCACACCCATAAAAAAACAATAGCGGAAGACCTAATTTTTTGGTGGTCCGCTATTTTTTCCTACTTTTATAAAAAATATGTTGTACAACATAAAAACAAAACCGATTATCCATGGGAAAAACACTTTTTGACAAGGTCTGGGATGCACACGTCATCCAGGAACTCGACGGCGGACGTTGCGTGCTATACATTGACCGCCAATACATCCACGAGGTAACTTCGCCCGTGGCATTCTCCGGATTACGGGAGCGCGGACTGCGGATTTTCCGCCCGCAGCAAATCACCGCGACCCCCGACCACAACGTACCGACCGAAAACCAACACCTGCCTCTCGAAGCGGGCGAATCGAAAGACCAGGTAGACGCGCTGATAGCCAATTGTCAGGAGTTCGGCGTGGAAGTATTCGGATTGGGGAACGACCACCATGGGGTCGTTCACATCATCGGTCCGGAATTCGGCTTTACCCAGCCGGGCATGACCATCGTCTGCGGAGACAGCCATACCTCCACACACGGGGCGTTCGGCGCCGTAGCGTTCGGTATCGGCACCTCGGAAGTCGAAATGGTTTTTGCCTCGCAGTGCATTCTGCAACCCAAACCGAAAAAAATGCGCATCACCGTTGACGGAGGGTTGAAACCGGGTGTAACCGCAAAAGATGTGGTACTGTATATCATTTCCAAAATCTCGGCCTCCGGCGGAACCGGCTATTTCATAGAATTTGCCGGCGAGGCCATCCGATCCCTTTCAATGGAAGGCCGGATGACCGTGTGCAACATGAGCATCGAATGCGGCGCCCGCGGCGGAATGATCGCCCCGGATCAAACCACGTTCGATTATGTCAAAGGCCGCGAACGGGCCCCGCAGGGAGAAGCCTTCGATCAAGCAGTGGAATATTGGAAAACTCTCTTCACCGATGCAGATGCCCGTTTCGACAAAGAATATACCTTCCGCGCCGAGGACATCGAACCGCAGATCACCTACGGAACCAACCCCGGTATGGGCATGGGCATCACCGAATCGATCCCCTCCGGGAGCGATCCCAAAGCCCTGAAGTACATGGGCTTTGCCGAAGGCGAAACGTTGCTGGGAATACCGGTCGATTACGTTTTTCTGGGAAGCTGCACCAACGGCCGGATCGAAGACTTCCGCCAATTTGCCGAAGCGGTAAAAGGACGCCAAAAAGCGGAGAACATCGTAGCCTGGTTGGTTCCCGGTTCCAAACGAGTGGAAAAAGAGATATACGAGGAAGGCCTGGACAAAATCTTCGAGCAAGCCGGCTTCCAGTTACGCCAACCCGGATGCTCCGCCTGCCTGGCCATAAACGCCGACAAAGTACCGACCGGTAAATACGCCGTATCCACCTCCAACCGGAACTTCGAAGGCCGCCAGGGCCCCGGTGCAAGAACCCTGCTCGCAGGTCCGCTGGTAGCCGCTGCGGCAGCCGTAACCGGAAAAGTGAGCGACCCGAGAGATGTTTTCGAAATCAATAATTAAGACGTAAAAAAAGAAAAATTATGTCTATCCCGAAATTTGAAAAACTGGTATCTCCCGCGATACCGCTCCGTATAGAAAATGTCGATACCGACCAGATTATTCCCGCCCGATTCCTCAAAGCCGTCAAACGCGAAGGCTTCGGCGATAATCTTTTCCGAGACTGGCGCTACGACAAACAAAACCATAAAATCGAAGATTTTCCGCTCAACAATCCGAAGTACTGCGGTAAAATTCTCGTTGCCGGGAAAAATTTCGGCAGCGGAAGCTCCCGCGAACACGCCGCATGGGCCATCTACGATTACGGAATCCCGGTGGTAGTCAGCAGCTTCTTTGCCGATATCTTCAAAAACAACGCCCTAAACAACGGTCTGCTGCCCGTACAGGTGTCCGAAGATTTTCTGAAAAAAATCTTCAACGAAATCGAAAAAAATCCGCAAACTCATTTTGAAGTCGACCTCCAAAACCAAACGTTCACCATCTGCTCCACCGGCGAAAAAACCACGTTCGAGATCGATAACTATAAAAAAGAATGCCTGCTCAACGGGTATGACGATGTGGACTACCTGGTAAGCATCCACCCGGAAATCGAGGCGTTCAAACAAGCATAAACTAGCGCTTCAAAAGCGCCGCAAATCGCGCCCGGGGCTTCTCCTTGGTTACCCCTTTGGGTTTCTCGTTCGCACTTCGGTCATTCAACCAGCTGGATGACGTTCGGTTTGGCGTCAGTTCTCACCTCGGCGGAATTTGGAAACAAGCTTCCACTCCGTTCTCGGTTTGGCGCCGGTGGTAAAAGGCGCCCCAAAAACTTTTTTGCTTGGGTTGACCTGCGGGGTTCCTTATCTATATC
>JAJQAW010000008.1 GCA_021203585.1 Rikenellaceae bacterium | reverse complement strand
TCGTCCCCTGTGTTGAAATAACAATTTTCGATCAACACGCCGTCGCACGATTCCGGATCGCATCCGTCTCCGTTCGGTCCGTCGTTTTCTATATATAAACCGCGAATAGTCACATTTTTACACATTAACGGATGGACCACCCAGAAGGGCGAACGCAGCAGGGTGACATCCTCCATCAATACGTTTTCGCATTTGTAGAAGTTCACCAGTTGAGGGCGCATTCCGTCCTCCGGGGTCAGTCGGCGTTCCTCGATGGGGACTTTGTCCTCCGCCCACTGCAACAGCTTGGGGCGTCCCGTACGTTGAGAAATCATGCCCTCTTCCCAACCGTAGCGTACGGCGCCGCACATGGCCCACCAATCCGCGCGGCTGGCGCCTCCGTCCACAGTGCCTTTTCCGGTCAGACCGATATTTTGCTCCTCGTAGGCATAGATCATCGGTTGAAAATTGTAGCAGTCCACACCTTCCCAGCGGGTCAGCACGAAAGGATAAAATTCCGTCCGGGTGGTGAATAACAACGTGGCATCCTCTTCCAGGTGAAGATTCACGCCGCTTTTCAGGGTGATCGCCCCGGTGTGCCAAATGCCTGCGGGAACGATCACCCGGCCGCCGCCCTCCTGATTACAGGTTTCGATCGCTCGATTGATCGCTTCGTGGTTGAGTACGGTGGAGTCGTTCGGAACGGCCCCGAAATCGGTAATCCGATAGTCCGCATCCCGGAAGGTGGGAGCGACGATGCTTTTCTCGATTTGCGGATACAATTCGCTCCAGGCCTTTTGAACCGGATCTTTTTCTTCGCTGCACGATACCGCCAGCAGGCAGAGCAATCCCCATTGTAAAAGTTGTTTCATGGTTGGTTGGTGTTGGTTAGTAATTTTTTTGGTTCGCGGATAAAGATAGAATTTTGTCGGCAAACGGACAAACCGAAAAGCAATTGAGGGGAACCGTAAGCTCGAACCGCCCGTGATGAAGCTTTCACGGGCGGTTCGAACGGGTGCGGCGATTAAAGAATCCGATAGGTCTTTCCGGCTTCCGTATCGAAATCCAGGTAATAATAGGTTCCGTGACCGTGGGGGTTACCGGCTTGTTCGGTATAATCTTCGAAAGCGGGAGCATCGGGTACGCTGTAAAACAGATTGGGATTTTTTCCCTCCGCCGGACGAGTTACCGTATTTTGTACGCGAACCGGCCGTCCGGTTTTAAGCCGGCAAACTCCTCCCAGAGTCGATGTGATCCGGGCTTCGGATAATTTTCCGTTTTTCCATTCGATATCCACGATAAAACCACCGCGGGCGCGAATGCCCTCGATGCTGCCGCTGTTCCAGACTTCGGACAGGGCAGGCAGCAGGTGCAGGTATCCCGCGTGACTTTGCATCAGCATTTCGATCACTCCGGCCGTATATCCCATATTGCCGTCGATCTGGAACGGCGCGTGGGCATCGAGCATATTGCGGTACAAACCGCCCCCTTTACCCTGGTGCGGACCGAAAGTGATCGGTGTAAAGAGGTTGTTGATGATGATATTCGCGTGGTTGCCGTCCAGCAATCGGGCCCAAAGATTGACTTTCCAGCCCATCGACCAGCCGGTCGCTTCGTCGCCCCGCAACTGGAGGGTTCGGGCCACGGAATTGAACAATTCCGGAGATTGTTCCGGGATGATCTGGTTGCCGGGATGGAAACCGTATAAGTGTGAAACATGGCGGTGGCGCGGTTCCACCTCTTCGAAGTCGTACACCCATTCCTGTAATTGGCCGCGGGCGCCGATGCGGTAGGGCAACAATTTCGGGTATTTTTCCTGCAATTCAGCCCGCAACGCTTCATCGGTATCCAGCAGCGAACTGGCCAGAATCATTCGTTCGAAAAGCTCTTTGATGATAGCCATATCCATGGTAGGTCCGGGCGAAAGTGCGGCTTTTTTGTCCGTACCCGGAACGAAAAAGCGGTTTTCCGGAGAGTTGCCGACCGGGGTGACCCACCATCCTTGCGGATCTTCCATCAGCCAATCCAGGCAAAATTCGGTGGCCCCCTTCATAATCGGATAGCAGGTGTTGCGCAAAAAATCCATATTTCCGGTATACAGAAAATGTTCCCACAGGTGGCTGGAGAACCAGCCGGCGGCCATATTCCAGGGAGCATTTTCCGGCGCTCCGTCGTTGGGATAGGTTTCTCGCCAAATCGAACTGTTGTGATGAGCCACCCAACCCCGTGCGCGGTACATGTTTTGCGCGGTCCGGGCTCCCGATACCGACATCTCTTCGATCATCCGGAAAAACGGTTCCCCGCATTCCGAAAGCGCGGCCACCTCCAGGGGCCAATAATTCATTTCAATGTTGATATTCTGTGTATAGCCGCAATTCCACGAGGGAATCACGCGGTCGTTCCACATGCCTTGCAGGTTCATCGGCTGACCTCCTTCGCGGGAGGCCGAAATGGTCAGATACCGTCCGTATTGGAACAATAGGGCCGCCAGCTGCGGGTCATTCTGTTGTTTGTAGCGGATAATCCGCTCGTCCGTGGGCAGGGCCAATTGGCGGCGCGTGCTGTAAAGGTTCAGCTTGACCCGATCGAAAATGGCTTTATAATCGGCAATATGGGCTGCGCGCAAGGCTTCCCAGCTTTTCCCCACAGCCTGCCGGTAAAAGCCGCTGGCCTTGGCCGAAGCATCGACCCCTTCCCGGCTGGGACTTTTCCAGGGACCGTTATAACTGGAGGCGGCGGAGAATACCACGACCGCTTCCTGTGCACCGGTTACGGTGAGATTTCCCTCGGAATCCTGGCTCACCGTACCGTCCGTATGGGCGACTCCGATTTGAGCTTCGTAAAACATCCCTTTACCGTCCATCACATCTCCGTACAACACATTCTCCGGTTCGTAGCGCGCGCCGAAACGGTCGTACAGTTCCGGATGCTTGTATTGATTGTGCCAACCGGTAATCTGAGCGTCCGAACGGCGTTGGGCCAGAGCCGGAGCCTGCCCGCGCAGAATCAAGATTCCGTCTTCGTAGCTTTGGGCGGCTGTCGGATGGCTCGGCTGGTAACCGAGGGTGAAATTCACCGCTCCCGGTCGGTCTGCCGTGATTCGCATCACCATCACCCGGTCCGGGTTGGTAGCGATGTATTCCCGTTTATACGTTGCTCCGTTTTGGGTATAGGTCATGGTGTAGGTGGAGTTGGAGATATCCAGTTCCCGGTAATAATTTTCCGGAACGCCTCCTCCGTGATCGTAGGTCACATACACGTGGCCCAGCGGCTGGTAACATTGGTGCAAACGGCCCAGCCAGTTTTCCTGCACCAGTTGATCGACCCGATCGTAAGCACCCTCCTGGGCAGCCCGCACCACTTCCGGGAAAGTTTTGTAAATATCGAATCGGGTAAATTCCATACCCGGTTCCCCGCTGTAAATCGTGTTTTCATTAAGCTGCAGGTGTTCCTGTTCCACCTGACCGAAAATCATCATCCCCAGATGCCCGTTTCCCACCGGTAAGGCTTCATTCCAGTTTTCGGCCGGAGAGTTATACCATAATTTCATGTTGGTTTCGGTCTGTTGCGCTCCGACCGTACCGGTAAGAACCATGCCCAGCACGGTCAGCATAAGAAATCGTTTCATGATTGCAATCGTTGTATGAAACACAAATATAACGAAATAACCGAAAGCAAAAGTA
>JAJQAW010000009.1 GCA_021203585.1 Rikenellaceae bacterium | reverse complement strand
GTATTATATTCCGTACCGAGCGCAAACCACCACCGACCCCACGGTGGCGTTTTATACGGTTCTCCAGTTTTACCCTAAGTACACCTATAAACTGGAAGTGGTGGTGGTTGCCGCGGACGATTCGCTCTTTCCCGATATGGCCGATGTCCGGGTATTGCCCGGCATAGACGGGGTGGAGAACGATCCGGAGGAAGACGGAAAACGGGAAGCGTGGTACGATACGGCTTATGAGCGCACCAACGACGGTTCCGGTTCGGATATTCAATTTTATTCGGCTTACATCTGGACCCAGGCCGAAGACCGCAACGAAATCAAACGCGGAGAAATCCTTTTGCAAAGCGATCAATTGATGCTGATTGCCTCGCAGGACTTGTATCCGAGTGAACAACGGGTATACCGTTATGGATACAATATGAGTACGGGTGAAATTTTTATCCCGACCTCGTCCAATTTCGTTTACGATGCTTCGACATTGGCCGCGGTCAACGGCGACACCGGTAATTATTACTAGGTTTGCGACATCGATGTTTCGATCACTCGTCCGGCTTGGACTCCGATTACGCTGAACGGCGGAAAATACGACGGAGGCGGTCATTTGATCGAAAACGTCAACATAGCTTCGGCGGCCGATGGAGACCAGGTAGGCTTATTCAGCAAAATTCAGGGAGATGCCACTGTCGCCAATGTCAATCTTCAGCACGTAACGATCGCCTCTACCGGCGATAACAGCTACGTGGGAGGACTGGTCGGCCGTTTGAATACGCCGATGACCGAAGAAGAGAAACAAAGCCTGATCGATAATCTGCCCGACGGGTTGTCGCCGGTGGTTCGGGAAGCCTTAATTCAGGAAATTCTGGCTGCGGCCGGTAATTCGACGGCCAGTGTGGTCGCCTGTAAGGTGACGGATGTTTCCATCACGGTTGCCGGTCAAGATCCCATTGTGGGTGGGTTGGTCGGCCAGGCCGGCGTGAAAGACGACGAGGGAGACGCCTGGTCGCGGATTTGGGACAGCGCGGTGGTCGGGGGTTCGATCCGCGTGAATGACGGTAATCCCGACGCCAATGAGAATGCCTATGTCGGCGGATTTGTCGGATTGAATGAAGGGTATATTACCCGTAGCTATACTACGATCGATTCCATCACGGCCGAGCGGTCTACGACCGACGCACAGGGAACTCCCACGACGGAAAGTATCGCCGAAGGTTTTGGTACTCAGGGGCTGGATTTTCTGCGGGATGAGGGCGGTTTGATCGAAAGCAGTTTCTGTGTCCTACCGGATTTGAACAACGGGGTAGAATTATTCGGCACCGATTGGCCGGCCTGGAATACCTATACCGGAATTTGGTCGGTAGAAATACTGGGTTGGTTGAGCGACCCCTCTTCGACATTTTGGTATGAGAACGGTTACGCGCCGGATACTTATCCCGTTTTACAGTGGGAACGCAGATAATGGTTGAAAAAATGAATACGATGAAAAGAAAAACATACCTGATCGCTTCGGCCCTAATGATTTCTTCGTGGATTTCCTGTCATACGGAAGACCCGTCCTCGGACACGGCCCGGGAACTGACTCTTTTCCCGGTTGTCGAACAGAGGAATGGAACACGGTTAACCAGCGATAAATTTTTTGCTACGGGAAGCCAAATTGAAGTGAACCTTACCCAGATGGCTTCCGACGGAACCACAACCGATTTGACTTATACCTATAAATATACGGCCGACCGGATTTTTGAAGGCGTGCCGGGATATGTCTTCCCGTTGGACGATTCCTATATTTCCACGTTAGAGGCTAAATGGCCGCGAACGGTGGACCGGGCAGACGGACTGAAAACCGACCAGCGGGGATTGGAAGATTACCTGGCAGCCGATTGGATTTCGGGCGGATTGAGCGCTTCGCAGGTTAACGGGATCATGCCGACCGATACCCCGGTACCGTTGGTTTTCTCCCGGGAAAACGTGTTGCTCGATTTTGAATTGGTGGGTCAAAATACGACCGGGCTGGATATCGAATCGCTCCTGATCGAACTTCAAAGTACCTCCGGTTCGGAGGCCTACTGGGCCTATTGCGGCAATTCCAACGGACATGCCGAGTTGATCGTCGCTCCGGGTTCGGGAATCCTCTCGGAGGAAAATTATCTGATCGGACGAATTCGATTGGCCGGGCAGAGTATCGATTACACGATCATTTTTCCCCAAACCGACATCACGTTCCAGAAAGGATACCGATACCTCATTACGCTAACTCCGCAAGGTTATTTTATGATGGCATATGTTTATATCGGCGGTTTTCAGGAGGCGGAAGAGGGGATCGGAATACCATTCCAGCAACCCTCCGAAGAAGATAGTTCCTTCCGTATCGATACGGCGGCTCAATTGATCACCATGTCCTACTTGATGCGTCATTACAACGACGGAACTACCTGGGTCTGGACCGAACAGGATTATGTAATTTCCGATTCGCTGATGTTGACTGCAGAGCAAGCGGCTAGTTATATTCCGGTTCCGGCATCTCTATTTTCAGGAACCATCACCAATGAACAGGATGTTTCCGTGACGACAGTCAATGTCGCCGGCGGAAGCTCCTTACAGATTTTCGATCCCAATAATTAAAGCCTATGAAACGAAAATATGGTTATATATTCCCGGCTCTTGCCCTGTTAGGGTTATGTGCCTGCTCCGAGGAGACGTCGATCCGGGAAAACTCGGAACCCGTGGAATTGGAGACGGTAGAATTATACATGGCTGGCCGCGACACGGAAACCCGGGCCGCTACCCGTGCGGTGAGTGATTTTGCGGTCAATTCTGCAAACGATCCGACCAGCGATATTACGCGGCTGAGCGGTGAAGAAAACTGGACACTGACGGTTCGCTTTTACGATTACGCCAATACGTTGTATACTCCGGCCAGCGGCACCTGGAGTTGGTCTGCCGATCGGTGGGTCAATGCTTCCGGCGCAACCCTGTATTTCCCGAGTTATTTCCGACCGCGCGTGGAAGCCAGCCTCTATCCGGTCAGTGAAAACGAAACGATAGAGACGGATCAGTCCACGGCCGCCAATTTACTGAATCAGGATATCCTGGTCGAAGTGCAGGATAATTACTACATTACTCCGGCCCACATTCCGACCATCGAATTGCGCCACAAACATTCGATGGTAGACTTTATCCTGGATGGCGCCAATCCGGACGATATAGCTGCTCTTACCGTTACGGCCGGGGGGCTTACCTATCAGCCGTATCAAGTGGCCGCCATTCCCAACGAATATCTGGTCATTCTGCCCGAGGGAACCTCCGACCCGGTAGTCAATCTGGTTACTAACGAAGGGGCGCGGTATCAAAGTACGGTGGATATAACCGGTTCTGCGCGAAATCATTGCTATTGTGTACGTCTGACGGGTTTGGAACTGCTTCTTTCCAGTGTCACCGTAATTAATTGGACCACCGGAACAGCCCTATCGGGGCAGTATACCACCCCGTCGAGTTATCCGACTTTCCGCGGCGCCCCCGAAGCGACGGCTACTTTAACTTATGACAACGGTCTGACTCAGGATATTACTTTCAACGAACGGGGAGAAGCTACGGCCAAACCCCTGGGCCGTACCATTGTGGCGATCAATCGTCTGGCGCTGGCCACCCCGATTATTTTGGATAAAATGTATGTAGATCTGACGGAATATATT
>JAJQAW010000125.1 GCA_021203585.1 Rikenellaceae bacterium | reverse complement strand
GGTCTTGATGAGCGAATAGTACAGATAGTTCATGATCCCGTAATCGTGGGCGATTTCAAGCAGGGTCATGTGCATAATGCCGTTCTCCTCCGTGGCCTGTATCACTCCCATTTCCCCGCCCGGAAAATTAGCCAGCAGCACACCGAACCCGATCGGAACCAATAGCAGGGGTTCGTACCCCTTTTTGATGCCCAGGTAAAGCAATACGAAGGCCAGTACAAACATCAGCAGCACCGCCGGATTAACGGCAATGTTACTGAACGCGGTCATTTCAAATAACTTTTCCAGTATACCCATGGCTTACCGGATTTTCATCAGAACATCGTCTTCATATACCGTGTCCCCGTTTCCGGCTACGATCTCGGCCACTACCCCGTCCCGGTGGGCCAGAATGGCGTTATAGGTCTTCATCGCCTCTACATAACCGAGCCGGTCGCCTTTCTTAAAACTATCGCCCGGTTTGAGCGGGGCTTCACCGGAATCTTTGGTCAAAAAGAATTTTCCTTCCAGCGGCGAAGGCAGGTCTTCCAGGCCTGCAGCCGAAGCAGCAGCCGGAGGTGCCTGCGGCGGAGATTGTGGTGCGGAAGAAGCTGAAACCGGAGCCGAGGTTGAAGCCGGAGCCGAACAGCCATCCCGAACGATACTCACCCGGAACTGCTCGCCGTTGACCTCAACCTGCAACGTTTGCGGGGTAATGGCCATGGGCGCCGGGGCGGGGACAGCGGGAGAGGATGCGGCGGCAGAAGCCGTTTCTTTGGCTTTCCGTTTGGCGATGTCTTCCTCAAAATCCGCTTTCGCTTTTCCGGATTTATAGGCCTCGTATTGGGCCGGATGCATGGCATATTCGAACAGCTCCTCATCGTCTTGTCCCAACTCCCAGCCTTTTTCTTTCATCAATCCGCGGTATTTGTCCAACGCGTCCGGATAGCCTTCCTGCGGATCACCCGTGTAAAATTCCCGTCCCTGTTCTTTGGCCAGCGCCTGAATTTCAGGATCGACCGGACCGGGCAGGCGACCCGATTTACCGAGGATCATATCCCAGATATCGTCCGCAATCATCGACCAGCGGTCTTTCCCCTTGAGCATCTGGGTCACATTCATCAGAGCGAGATTCTTGACATACTGGCTGAACGGCGCGACCAACGGCGGATAGCCGATTTTGGGCCATACATAAGCTACTTCGTCGAAGAGTTTGATCAGCAGATCGTCCTGCGTAATGACCGGTTTCCCGTTTTTGGCCAGGTACTGGTTGACACTTTCCAGGTTGGTTTCCAGGTCGGCCATCAGGCTGCCCATCATCCCGCCCGGCAGACCGGGGCCGATCAGCAGCGAGTTCATCAGCCGGTTTTTGGGGCTGATATAGAGTCCCAGGAAGTCGTCCATAAATTCCTGCGTCAGCGCACGCACCTTCATATAGGCATCCATATTGATCTCGGGCACGTCAAATCCGGCCTCTTTCAGCATGGCCTCTATCGTGATCAGGTCGTGGTGTCCGGTGCCCCACGAGAGAGGTTCCATCCCCACATCGATATAATCGCACCCCGCCTTACAGACTTCCAGCGTCGAGGCGATGGAGAAACCCGGTCCGGCGTGGCTGTGATACGTTACCGGAATGTCCGGGTATTTTTCTTTGATATTGGCCGTAATCTGTCCCAGATCGGTCGGTCGCCCTACCCCGGCCATGTCTTTCAGGCAGATTTCATCCGCCCCGGCTTCGATCAGCTCATAGGCTAGCCTGGTGTAGTACTCCACCGTATGAAGCGGAGAAAAGGTTATACTGAGGGCCGCCTGGGAGATCATCCCGGCTTCTTTGGCATATCGGATAGAAGGAATAATGTTCCGGGTATCGTTCAGCCCGTCGAACGTGCGCACGATATCCGTCCCCTGCGCTTTTTTCACCCGGTACATCAGTTTACGCACATCGGCCGGAACCGGATTCATCCGCAGGCCGTTTAGCCCCCGGTCCAGCATATGGGTCTGTATACCGGCATCGTTAAAAGGTTGGGTCCACCGGCGCACCGCCGTATTTGGGTTCTCCCCGAACAGCAGGTTGACCTGTTCGAACCCTCCGTCGTTGGTTTCCACCCGGGCAAAGCACCCCATTTTAATAATCTCCGGAGCCACCCGTACCAACTGGTCCACCCGGGGAACGTATTTCCCGGCGGACTGCCACATGTTCCGGTATACCAGGCTGAATTTGACTTGTTTCTTTATCGTTCGAGTATGTTTTTATGTGATTAGTCTGTTTTCTCAATTTTTACCACCCGCGCTTTTCCCCGGCAGGCGGTGTGCACTGCCGCGGTAATGGCTGCCACGGTTTTGGCCGGAATAGCAGCCGCCTGAACCACGGCGGGAACCGCCGATTTCTCCGGGAACCAGCGGTTAATGACGGCGATCAACCCCCGACTGCAAAAAATCACCAGGAGCAGTATTAAAAATACGGTGCCCATTCCCACACCTAAAAGCAGTAAAGCCTGATTCAGATTATCCATATCCTTTGTTTTAATCTATACAATTCGTAAAAAAACTTGGCTCTAAGATACCAAATCGCGGGCAAAAATACCGACTGATTTTTTATGAAATTTCCGTTAAAGTTTTCACATCACAGGAAGTTTCGGATACAAAACCGATATTGTTTTCTGTTCTTAAAATATTTGCTAAATTTGCACTGTTTTTCAACTAACAAAGCGCAAGAGATACAATCATTTAAATAGAAACAACTATGGGACAAATTGTAAGCGTTCACGCACGTGAGATTCTGGATTCAAGGGGCAACCCGACGCTCGAAGTAGAAGTATTGACCGCCAGCGGCGCCTTCGGCCGCGCAGCCGTACCGTCGGGTGCGTCTACCGGTGAAAACGAAGCGTTGGAACTTCGTGACGGAGACAAAGGCCGCTACCTGGGTAAAGGCGTTTTAAAAGCCGTTCAGAATGTAAACGAAACGATCGCTAAAGAAATAATCGGTATGGTAGTAACCGACCAGGTGGGCATCGACAAAGCGATGCTCGCCCTGGACGGAACCCCGACCAAAAGCAATCTCGGCGCCAACGCCATTCTCGGCGTATCGCTGGCCGTAGCCAAAGCGGGTGCGAACCTGCTGGGACTGCCGTTGTACCGCTATATCGGCGGAACGAACACCAAAACCCTGCCGGTTCCGATGATGAACATCATCAACGGGGGGTCTCACTCGGATGCTCCGATCGCTTTCCAGGAATTTATGATCCGTCCGGTTGGCGCCTGCTGCTTCCGGGAAGCGCTGCGCATGGGTGCCGAAGTCTTCCATTCCCTGAAAAAAGTATTGCACGACCGCGGTCTGAGCACCGCAGTAGGCGACGAAGGCGGTTTCGCTCCGGTATTGAAAGGTACCGAAGACGCGCTGGAATCGATCCTCGAAGCGATCACCAAAGCCGGTTACAAACCGGGACGCAAAGAAGTCGGCGACGTATCGATCGCCCTGGACTGCGCTTCTTCGGAATTTTACAGCGACGGAGTATACGATTATTCCAAATTCGAAGGCGCGAGCGGCGTAAAACGCAGCTCTGCCGAGCAGGCGGCTTACCTGGAAGAACTGGTAGCCAAATATCCGATCGACTCGATCGAAGACGGTATGGACGAAAACGTTTGGGAAGGTTGGAAACTGTTGACCGATAAAATCGGCGATAAATGCCAACTGGTGGGCGA
>JAJQAW010000374.1 GCA_021203585.1 Rikenellaceae bacterium | reverse complement strand
TTTCAATACCATGACGGCCAGTTGGGGGGCGATGGGTTTTTTGTGGAATAAACCGGTAGCTTTTGTTTTCGTCCGTCCGGAACGGTATACTTTCGAATTTATGGAGGAATACAGCGCTTTTACCCTTTCGTTTATGGGGAAAGATCAACGGCATGCTCTGAAAGTTTGCGGTTCACAATCCGGCCGCGACTCGGATAAAATCGCCGATGCCGGACTAAAACCATAGACCACAGAGCAGGGAAATATGTATTTTGAAGGAGCGGAATTGGTGCTGGAATGCCAAACCCTTTACGGAGATTTCCTGAAAACGGAGAAGTTCACCGAAAGCAGCTCACTGCTAAAATGGTATGGCGACCACGAAGGGGGATTGCATAAAATGTACGTGGCCGAAATTACGAACGCCTGGATTAACGAATAGCGTTATCGCAGGAGGAATTTTCGTCCGCTCGAATGGCGAATACCGAGAAGGCTTCTGTTAATACATATGTATATAAAGGCCGAGGGCAAAATTAACGGCTTCGGCTTTTTAAGGTAAATTTCCAGAAAGAATAAATAGACATACGGAATAAATTTGTAGCGGCAAGTAGCCGCTTATATTTCCGAATCGGCCCCCCAAGTACTGTTTAAGGCATCCGTGCGGGAATGGCCTGTGTTGCAGGCTGGGCCCGGAAGTTGATCATTTTCTTTGGTTGCTTTCTTTACATGAAGTCCATTGTAAATGATAAAGCTTATAGACATCTAAAAATTATTTTCACAGCGGCCACAGGCCGCTAAGTGACACGCACGGTTAGTGCGTAAAGGCCCGAATTTTATATAGGAAACCCCTTGTTTAACCGAAGTCGCCCTAGGCGACGAGGGCGTTGGGGTGACCGGAGTAAAATTGCGCTGCGCTTCCTCCTTCGCACCTCAGCCATTCGAGTAAGCTCGATGGCGCTCGGTTTGTCGTCGGTTCTTGATTTTTCTTTGCTACTTTCTTTTCATCAAGGAAAAGAAAGTAGAAGACTCGCCCCGCAGAGGGGCGCATGACAAAATAAGGAGAAAATGGCAGACACAGAGTGATCAAGATAAGGGTAATTAATATGTTTTCGACCCTAAGAAGACATAAGTCAAGATTTTCGATCCTCGGGTCGAAAGGTAAGCCGAGTGCCGGAAAACCTCCATTGAAGAAATCAAGAAAACAGAATCCTCCTTATTTCCGGTATTTTAGGTTTTCGTCCTCCAGCACTTTCAAATAACTGACATAGCGGGATTCACTGATCTGCCCCTCGGCAACCGCTTGCTGAACGGCACAGCCGGGTTCATGCGTGTGCGTACAATTGTAGTACTGGCAGTCCGGGGCAAACCGGAAGATTTCCGGGAAATACCGGCTCACTTCGTCTTTCTCAAAGTCTACCAAACCGAAACCTTTGATTCCGGGCGTATCGATGATATACCCGCCTTCGGATATTTGAACATTTCGGAAAACGTAGTCGTATGTTTACCGCGGTTATGGTATTGCGAGATTTCACCCGTCCGGAGAGTCAGGGTCGGATCGATGGCATGAATCAACGTGGATTTACCGACTCCGGAGTTGCCGGAGAACAGAGAAATACGGCCTTGCAGAAGCCTTCTGAGTGGTTCTATGCCGGTTCTTTCCGTGGCGGAAACCTGCAGGATGGGGTAGCCGGCCAATTCGTAGGTGCGCTTAAATTCTTCCAGGGCGCATTCGTATGCTTCGGCGTAGAGGTTCTCCTTGTTCAGGATAATCGAGGGCGGCACATTGTAGGCTTCGGCAGTGACCAGAAAGCGGTCTACAAATTCGGGTTTGGTTTCCGGAAAATCCAGGGTGACCACGATAAATGCCTGATCGAGATTGGCGGCAATCACGTGGGCTTCCCGGGATAGGTTGGACAAACGGCGGATAATGTAATTTTTTCGCTCGTGGATCCGGCTGATTATCCCGTTGCCGTCATTTTCCAGTTCATAATCCACCCGGTCGCCTACCGTTACCGGGTTGGTGGTGCGTCCCTCTTTTAGGCGGAAAGCGCCTTTGAGTTTACACATCACGGTTTGTCCGCTGTCGGCGTCTTCCACCTGGTATCGGCTGCCCGTATTTTTTATAACCAGCCCGTTATTCATGCGTTATTTTCTTTAATCCCGGTAAAATCTATGGCCTCGAAGGCTTTCTCCAAAAACGGGAAGGCGTACTCGGTGAGTTTTACGATCGGTGAATATAAAAGGGAGTCGTTGAACTGCCTTTTGTTCACCAGGTGGGTGTGATGATTGACCGAATTAAAAGCCATGAGCAGTGCCCCCAGGATCAATACCGTTTTGGCCAGGGAAAGGACGATCCCGCCTGTACGGTTGATCAGCCCCAGTCCGACCAGATTGAAAATCTTACCCAGCAGCCAGCCCAACACCCCGATGACGAGGATTACGGCCACCACAATAATAATAAAGGCGGCGTACCAAGTGATCTCGGGGTCAAGGCCCAGCCATGTACCCACATCGTCGCTGTACCGGAAGGCGAGCCATACTCCTGTCACGATTCCGACAATGCCTCCCAGTTGGGCGACAATGCCTCTTTTAAACCCGTTGTACAGTCCGTAGATCAGGGGAATAATCAGTATGATATCCAGTGCGGTCATTCTGTAAGCCTTCTTTGGGGCGAAATTAATCATTTTTGCCGGATAAGGTATAAAGAAAAAGGGCGAAACCGTTTCCACCCTTTTCCGTTGCTTAAAAAATACTTTTCATCGGGGTCAGCGTGACCGGCCCGGTCAATCCGGAGGGGGTAACCTCCCATACGTCGTATTTCATGGGCGAATAGAATACATTGACGAAGTTGATATCCTTGAAGATACGCCATTCTACACCGCGTTTGTCGTAATCGCGGATGCGGTTGGCCGGAAGGTTTGTCACCTCGACTTCTATCGTATTTTCACCCGATTTGAGCAGATGGCCGATCCGGGTGGTATAGGGGATGGCGAAGAGTGTTACGGCATCCTGTCCGTTGATCCGTACCTGGGCGCTTTCGTGGACCGCACCCAGGTTCAGTTCCCATTCGTCTGCCGGAACGGCGGGGAGGGTGAAGGTCGTTTTATAGAGGGCGGTGCCCATATTGATTTCGGCATTTTCGTGCGGAAGTTCCGTCCAGGAGATCAACCGGTCGATATCGAAGGTACCGTCGATTGCCGGAGCGCTTTCTAAGAAACTTACGGACCATCCCTGATCCACATTTACCGGCAGTCCTTCCGGTTTGAGGTATTTCCACGGGGTGTCGGTAATCTGTTTGTGCGAGAATGTCTTGACGATGACCGATTCGTCCGGGCACAGTTGTAAATAGATCTGTGAAAGACCGTTAGCTTGCCGTACTTCTGCTAATCCTTTATTTCCGGTCATCGGATCGAAGAGCATCGCCGATTCTGCCGGGGCGGCAAGGGTTACCCATCCGTCAACAGTGTTGTTTTGAAGCATGGTCAGGAAGTAAATATGTCCGCTGGCATGCTCGCGGCGGATAAACTGACCGCCAAACTCTTTTTTAAACGATTCGGCGGTGGTCCCCGTTGCCTGCAACAGCGATTCGTAATCGGTGCCGGTGATGATCCGGCCATTGCCCTGTTCGTGGACCAGGGCTGCGTCGGTGAACTGTGTGGCGGGAAGCTGGGCGGTCAGGGTATTCATCGCTGCCCGGCGGGAATCCAGATCCGCCAGTCC
>JAJQAW010000306.1 GCA_021203585.1 Rikenellaceae bacterium | reverse complement strand
ATCCGTGATGAATAAAAAAAACAAATAATAATGAACCGATCGGTATGAAAAAGTTTTTTAAAATCCTGTTGCTGGTGATTCTTGCGGGAATCGTATTGGGCACGTTTTATTTCCTGTGAAGTAAATCCCGGCCCGTAGAGGTGGAATACGAAGTGCTGGAGGTCAAGAAAGGCACTGTGGAAAATACGAGTGTGGCCACCGGAAAAATATTCCCTCGCGACGAAGTAGAATTGCAGCCGCAGATTTCAGGCATCATTTCCGAACTTAAAAAAGAAGCGGGTCAATACATCCAGGCGGGAGAGGTGATCGCTACCGTAAAAGTAATCCCGGAAATGGGCCAGTTAAATTCCGCCGAATCCCGGGTTCGGGTGGCGGAAATCAATCTGACCCAGATCAAAAACGAGTACGACCGTCAAAACCGACTCTTCCAGAAGGGGGTGATCTCCAAGGAGGAAATGGAGCAATCGGAGGTCAATTACCTCAAAGCGGTAGAGGAGCTGGAGAATTCGCAGGATAACCTGGATATCGTCAAAGACGGTATTTCCCAACGCAGCGCCCAAATGAGCAACACCCAGATTCGTTCCACCATCAGCGGAATGATCCTGGACATACCGGTCAAAGTCGGTAACTCGGTGATTCAGTCCAACACCTTCAACGACGGAACGACGATCGCCACGATCGCCGATATGAACGATCTGCTGTTCGTAGGGACGATCGACGAAACGGAAGTGGGGCGCGTGCATGTGGGAATGCCGATGAAGCTCTCTATCGGAGCGATCGAAAACAGCCGATTCGACGCCTTTCTCGAATACATTTCCCCGAAGGGGACGGAAGAAAGCGGAGCGATCGTTTTCGAGATCAAAGCGGCGGCTACGATTCCGGATACGGTGACCATCCGCGCCGGATACAGCGCCAATGCCGAAATCGTACTGGCTCGGGCGGACAGCGTGATCCTGGTACCGGAAAAAGCGCTGACTTTTCGGAAGGATTCCGCTTTCGTACATCTGCTGACCGATTCCTTGGCGGCTCCGAAAGTGTTTACCGAACATCCGGTCCGGATCGGCCTGTCGGATGGCATCCACGTGGAAGTTCTCGAAGGATTGACCGTAGGACAGCGACTTCGCGGCAATGAAAAGAGTAAAAGCAAGCGTTAATTAAAAGCCTGAATCCATGAAAATCATCCTACGCACCGGGGTCCTGCTGGCCTTTCTGGCCTCCGGTTTAACCACGCTTTGCGGCCAGTCGGCCGTTCACCGGTGGACGTTGCAGGAATGCATCGAATACGCGATCGAACACAACATCGAAATTCTCCAACAGGAAATTTCAGTCGAAGAATATGAAATCGAATTGAATACCAGCCGCAACAGCCGGTTGCCCAACCTGAGCGGCGGCGCCTCGCAGAATTTTAATTTCGGCCGGTCGCAGGATCCAGCTACCGGAATTTACGAAGCCAATCAGACCACCAGTACCAGCCTGAGTTTATCCTCCTCCACGCCGGTTTTTTCCGGTCTGCGGATCACCAACCAGATTGCCCTCAACGAGCTGAATCTGAAAGCGGCTATGGAGGGATTAGAAAAAGCCCGGGAAGACCTGGGGCTTCAGGTAACCTCCCTGTACCTGGATTTGCTGTTCAAATAGGAATTGCTCAAGGTCGCTCAGGAGCGGATCGCTCTGACCCGTAAACAGGTCGAGCGAACCACAGCGCTGGTGGAAACCGGGAAGGTGCCCGAATCCCAATTGTACGACATCCGTTCGCAATTGGCCCAAAATGAAGTATCGCTGACCAATGCGGAAAACGACCTGGAATTGTCGCGGTTAAATCTGGTTCAGTTGTTGAACCTTTCCGAACGGCACGGCTTCGAAATCCGTGAGCCCGAACAGGAGCATCTACTGGCCCGAAACCGGGCAACCACCTTTTCTCCGGACGATATTTTCGATATCGCTTTGGGCATCAAACCACATATCCGTGAAGCCGAATACCGTTTGGAAGGAAGCAAGCGACAGGTAAAAATCGCACAAAGCTCTTTATACACCACCCTGAACCTGAGCATGAGCTATAACACCGGATACAGTCACATCTTTAACAGCGACCGGGAGATCGATCCTTTCTTTACCCAGTTTCGGCACAACCGCCGGGAAGCCATCGGGCTAAGCATGAGTGTACCGATCTTTAACCGGCTGCAAACCCGCAACCAGATCCGATCGGCCAAACTTTCGATGGAAAACCGGCTGTTGCAGTTGGACCAGGTCAAACTCTCCCTGTACAAAGAAATTCAACAGGCACACCAAAGCGCCCTGGCCGCCGAAGCAAAATACCGGGCCACGGACACGGCCATGGAGGCTGCACAGCAGGCTTACCGGTACGCGGAAGAAAGGTACGATGTCGGAAAATCGACCGTATACGAATTCAACGAGGCCCAATCCAATTTGGTTTACAGTCAATCGGAACAGATACAGGCCAAATACGATTATTTATTCCGAGCCAAAATCCTGGATTTTTATCGCGGAGAACCGCTCGAAATCCGGTAGATACCGAATGGACCGAGACACCGTCCCCGTTTGGGGGCCGGGACGGCGGGGATAATAAGGATGCGAACCCGGCCTCCGGGCCCGGTTCGATGCACGGTTACCGGTAAATCCGGTTCAACAGCGCGGCCAGCCGGTAACCGGCTCTGCGGAGTTGCAATTCCAGTATCGGGAAATGTTCGAACATATAATCGTAACCGCAATTCTGATCTTCTTCCACATTCTGATACACGATTTGAGCCGCCTCTACGGTCTCTTCGAACCATTCCCGGATCGAACCCCGAGTCAATGACAAGATCTCTTGTGGATCGAGTACATCCAGATTCTCCCTCCATTCGGTATAGCTCCACTTCCGTACAAACTCGATCAGGGTGCTGTCCCACAGGGAGTGAAGGTTGGTCGGGTTGCCGAACCACCGGATCGAGAACCGGTTCCCTCCAAGATCGCTTCGCCGGCCTGCATGCATAGGACAGTGCATATCGCCCACCAAATGCACCAGGAATTTTACGTACAGGGTTTCCAGGCTGTCGTTCAACTGATCGCGGTTCATCAATTTTTCCATCACCAGCTCCACAGCAGTGACCACATCCCCGGTTTCGGCTTTTGGCATGGTTCGGTAGGTGTGCTGTTCATCCACGTTGGCATAGTGCCAGGTTACGGTTTCGGCATACTCCGGAAGGCTGCGGATGTGGTCCATCCAGGAGGAATAATAGACCATCGAATGGCCTGCTAAAGCAACCGAAACCGCTTTGTTGGCTTTTCGGGTCAGGTGGTGTTCGGCAATGCACGCGATGATGTCGTGTCCTTTGGGCCCCCAGGCCTATCCGGCCTGGGGCCAGGAAAAAAGAACGAGGAGGAGCAGCACAGGTGTCAGTTTCTTTTTCATGCGATTTTTTTAACATCGGCAAAGGTGGGTAATTCAAATGACGAAGCGGTTAAAATTCCGTGTATTCTAGAGTACGGGACCTCTTTTCCCGATTCCCGAACGGAGACCGGTTGCTCTCGATTTATATTTGAATTTGTATATTGAAAAATTTCCTTTAAATTTGCACCGCAAGCGAACCGAAAAGCGTTTCGTTCGACGAATACGGCTTCCAAACCGTGAAGATCGGGAACGAGTCCATACCGAACGATTGAATTACAAGATAATAACGAAAGAAAAGTGTTGCACATG
>JAJQAW010000364.1 GCA_021203585.1 Rikenellaceae bacterium | reverse complement strand
CTTTGTTTTCCCTGTATAGCCATGCACAACCGTTCGAAACCCATGCCGGTATCGACATGGCGCGCGGGCAACGGCTCGAGCGCTCCGTTGGCCTTCCGGTTGAACTGCATGAAGACCAGGTTCCAGATTTCGATGACCAACGGGTGCCCCTGATTGACCAATTCCGCACCCGGACGCTCCTCGATCTGGCTTTGATCCCGTAAATCGTAATGCAACTCGCTACAGGGACCGCAGGGACCGGTATCGCCCATCTCCCAGAAATTGTCTTTGCGGCTGCCCGGCAAGATATGGTCTTCCGGCAAAAATCGCTTCCAGTATTCGAACGCTTCCCGATCGTATTCCAGCCCTTCGGCCGGGGAGCCTTCGAACACGGTGGCATACATCCGGGCCGGGTCTATATGAAACACCTCGACCAACAATTCCCACGCCCACTCGATCGCTTCCTTTTTGAAGTAATCCCCAAAGGACCAATTGCCCAACATTTCGAACATCGTGTGGTGATACGTATCCCGTCCCACTTCGTCCAGGTCGTTGTGTTTGCCCGATACCCGGAGGCATTTTTGGCTGTCCGCTACGCGCGGATAGAGGGCCGGAGCATTGCCCAGGAAGATGTCTTTGAATTGATTCATCCCTGCGTTGGTAAACATCAGGGTCGGATCGTTCTTCACCACCATCGGAGCCGAGGGTACGATTTCATGGCATTTTTCACGGAAAAAATTCAGGAAAGTCTCCCTGATCTGATTGGAATTCATGGTCGATGTACTCAATAAATTTCTGTTTTTGTACGTTATTCTGCGGAATTATCCTACCCGCGCTTTATCGTTCAGCAGATAAGCGAATTGCAAAAATAGGCATTTTTGATTAACTTTGTATGTTATACCATAGACTTTTTGTCCGCCATGGCCGTCAAACGATATAAATTTAACCCGCAAACCAAAGCCTACGAGGCGATCGATCTTCCGCTGCGCATCCGGTTCTACCGGTTTCTGCGGCAACTGTTGATCGCCTTTCTGTTCGCTTCGGTGGTGACCATGCTCTTTTCCTATTTTTTCTATACGCCCAAAATGCAGCGAATCAATCAGGAGCGCGATCAACTGCTGCTCCAATACTCGCTCCTGGACAAACGCGTCGCGGCAGCCACCCGGAAATTACAGGAGATCCACCAGCGCGACAATTCGGTTTACCGCTCCGTCTTTGCTGTAGACACCTTGCGAATCGAAGGGATTTACCACCTGTATCCCGAATCCAAATACGAAGAGTTTGCCGGAGACCGTTACGCTCCGATCATCGGCCGATCGTGTATGCAGCTCGACGCACTGGCCCGGCAGCTGTATGCCCAATCCGTTTCCCTGGACGAATTGGGGCCGCTGGCCGCCAACAAAGAGCAGATGGCGGAAAGTATTCCCGCTCTCTGGCCGCTCGACAAAAAAAAAATCCGCAACATCGGGAAAGTCGGCCGTCGGGTGGACCCGGTCACCGGAGCACGTGGAGCCATGCACGAAGGAATGGACTTCAGCGGAAATGTCGGCACTCCGATCTACGCTACCGGCAACGGAACCGTAACCATTCCGACCGGATACGCCGGATACGGAAAACAGGTGATGATCGATCACGGATTCGGATACAGAACCCGGTACGCTCACCTGAACAAAATCCTGGTGGAACCGGGACAAAAAGTGGTCCGGGGAGAATTGATCGCCGAGATGGGAAACACCGGAAAATCGACCGCTCCGCACCTCCATTATGAGGTGATCTACCGCGGGGTTCCGGTCAATCCGGTCAATTATTTCAGCCAGGAGATGAGCGATGCCGACTTTCAGTCGATCATCGAATCGGCCAAAGAGACTACCTTCGAATATAATTATTAATACCGGATCAGCGACTTATGCCATGGAATGCCCACAGGGATAAACCGAAACATCCCGTACACCTCAAACGTAAACTTGCCCGGTTGGGAATCGGCCTGCTGGTATGGCTGGGACTGGCGGTGGTCTACTATACGATTTTCTCCTTTTTTTTCGATACGCCGGTCGAGCACGGCATGAAACAATCCATTCGGCAATTGGAAGTGCAGCTCGAAAAACTGGAACAGCGGTACGATACGCTGGAGCGGGTGCTGAACAATGTTTCGGAAAGGGACCACCATATCTTCCGCACCCTGTTCGACTCCGAACCGCTGCAATACGATACCGGCGAACGCAACATTCAACTGACGGACAGCCTGTTGCATCTTTCTAACCAACAATTGGCCGAAACTTTTTTCCGGCGTTTCGAACGTTTCCAAGCGCGGGCCAAAGCACAGTTGGAGGGGCTGGAACAATTGCAATTGAAATTAACGCAGCAAGGGGAAGAGATAAACCGCATTCCCTCGATTCAACCGGTCATCAATCCGGATTTGACCCAGATCGCGACCTCTTTCGGGATGCGGGTCCATCCGTTTTACCGGACGATGGTCATGCATAACGGTATGGACTACGCCGTTCCCGAAGGAACCCGGGTCTTTGCCACCGCAGACGGCACCGTTACCACTGCCGGCAGCGGACAATCCAATTCGGGCATCAGCATCACCATCGACCACGGCAACGGGTATGAAACCGTTTACAGCCACTTGAGCCGGACCCAAGTACGGGCGGGAACCCGGGTACGGCGGGGGGACATCATCGCTTTTACCGGCGACACGGGACTCTCCCTGGCTCCTCACCTGCACTACGAAGTGCTGCTCCACGGAAAACGTGTCGATCCGGTCCACTACTTCTTTTATGAACTGGGCCCCGTCCAATACGAACAAGTAAAGCGGCAGGCGGCTGTGGGCATGCAGTCGTTCGATTAAACGGTTTCCCAATGTGCGAACGTTCCGTCCTTCAAGCACAGGCCCTGGCGTTGGGATTCGACGCCTGCGGGGTAGCTCGCTGCCGGCCGATGCACCGGGTAACCGACACCCTTTCCCGTTGGATAGGCATGGGACTGCACGCCCAATTGTCCTACCTGGAGCGCAACAGGGAACTTCAGGAAGATCCTTCCTTGCTCTTGGAAGGCGCTGTCTCGGTGATCGTCTGCCTGATGAGCTACAAAACCGACCGGGAGCCGGGAGTTCGCCTTCCCCGCATTGCCGCTTATGCCCGGGGTGCAGACTACCATTATGTGCTGAAAGAGAAATTATCCGCCTTGGCCCGTTTTCTGGAACAATCGGTTCCCGGTACCCGATCCCGCGCTTTTGTCGATTCCGCCCCCATAGCGGAGAAAAGCTGGGCCGTGGAGGCCGGATTGGGGTGGATCGGCCGCAATTCTCTGCTGATTCATCCGCAATTGGGTTCGATGTGCTTCATTGGCATTCTTCTGACTACCTGGGTACCGAAACAATACGATTCTCCGTTTACGGAAAACCGGTGCGGGAGTTGCGAAAATTGCCGCAAAGCTTGTCCGAGCGGAGCGGTTCGCTTGGACGGATTGATCGATGCCCGAGCTTGCCTGTCTTATCATACCATCGAAAATCGCGGGGAGATTCCCAAACACTTGCTGCCCTTGCTGGGAAATCGGCTGTTCGGCTGTGACGCCTGCCAGGAGTGTTGCCCGTGGAATCGAACGGCCACATTGAAAAATCATCCGGAATTCGCCCCGCTTCCTGATCTTTCGGTTTTAAGTACCGAAGAGTGGCTGCGTATGGGGCACGGGGAATTCAAATCCCGATTCCGACACAGCCCGCTGTTTCGGAC